>JAENVU010000153.1 GCA_016650415.1 Acidimicrobiia bacterium | reverse complement strand
GCCCGCGACGCCTGTGGCCTCGCGGGTGCGAACTCCGCGGAGTTCGACACCCAGAGCCCCCACAGGGTGATCGACCTCATGGACGACCAGCGCGAGGTCGTCGAGATGGGCGGCACCATGCGGCTCGGTGCTTATCCCGCCAAACTCCAACCCGGCACGATCGTGCGTGAGCTCTACGGGGAAGAAGTTGTCTACGAACGGCACCGACACCGGTACGAGGTCAGCAATCAGTACCGGACCCGGCTCGAAGCGGCGGGCCTGATCTGCTCGGGAACTTCCCCCGATGACCGCCTGGTCGAGTTCATCGAGCTGCCCACGAGCGTTCACCCGTACTACGTCGCGACCCAGGCGCATCCCGAGTTCAAGAGCCGGCCCGACCGACCGCACCCGCTCTTTGCCGGCTTCATGCGCGCGGCGAAGGACCGCGCCGAAGGGCGCGCGCCACGCCTGCCGCTCGCGGCCGATGTGTCGGGGCTGCTGGACCCCTCGACCGCCGGCTGACCCACCGGATGGGCGACGGCCCGGATTCGCTGGCGCGTCTCCGCCTGGAGCACGAAACCTGGCTCACGGTCGAGCGCGGCCTCGCCCCGAACTCCCTCGCGGCCTACCGGCGCGATCTGCGCCGTTACGAGGCCTACCTCCGGCGTCAGGGCGTGACCGATGCGAGCGCGGTGAGCGAGGCGACGGTCAGTCACTACATCGAGCATCTGAAACGGGCGCGGGATGCGGAGAATCAGCCCACGTTCGCCCCGTCCTCGATTGCCCGGGCGTTGGTCGCAGTGCGGTCGTTCCACCGGTTCTGCGTCGACGAGGGTTTCGTGGACGAGGACCCGAGCGAGGAGGTGGGCGCGCCGCGTGTGCCCCAAGGTCTGCCGAAGGCGCTGACCGAAGCAGAGGTCGATGCGCTGCTCGGTGCGGTCGAAGGCGACGAGCCCCGAGCGTTGCGGGATCGCGCGATTCTCGAGACTTTGTACGCGACCGGCGTGCGGATCAGCGAGCTCGTCGGAATGGATCGCGCCGATCTCGATCTCGATGACGGACTCGTGCGGGTCCTCGGCAAGGGCTCCAAGGAGCGAGTGGTGCCGATCGGCCGAAGCGCCCGAGCGGCCATTTCGGAATATCTGGCCGCGGGTCGGCCGGACCTCGAACGCCCGGCGACCAAGCGGGCCGCGGGTGATCCATTGCTCCTCAACGTTCGGGGCGGTCGATTGTCCCGCCAGAGCTGCTGGAAACTGGTCACCTCGGCGGGCGATCGCGTCGGCATTCCGGCCGGAAAGCTGTCGCCGCACGTCCTGCGCCACTCGTGTGCCACCCACATGCTCGAGCACGGAGCCGACATTCGGGTCGTACAAGAACTCTTGGGGCATGCGAGTCTTTCGACCACCCAGGTGTATACGAAGGTCTCGCCCGAACGGCTTCGGGCCGTCTACGACCTCGCGCACCCCCGGGCCAAAGTTCCGGCGGCACAGAAGTAGCATTATCCGCCATGTCATCCACCGAGTTCTCAACGCAGCGTGACGAACTGGTCGCGGAACGCGATCATCTCCTGACCCAGCTGCGCCATATGGGACGCGCCCCGGGCACCACTGAGCTGGAGTTCGACGAAGGGTTCGCCGATTCCGGGCAGGTGACGGCCGAGCGGGGCGAGGTCGACGCACTCGCCGGCTCGCTGCAGGAGAACCTCACCGAGGTGGAGGACGCGCTCGCCAAGATCGAGGCCGGGACCTACGGGACCTGTGACGACTGCGGGAACCTGATTGCGAGCGCGCGGCTCGAGGCCGTGCCGGCCGCCCGGTACTGCATCGACTGCGCGTCCAAACAGCACTGAGCCGTGTCGATGTCGCCGAGCCCCCGCGGTTCGACGGGCCCAGCTGAAGGGCCGAAATGATCGGTCACTACGTGCGGCGATTCTTCACGTCGCTGTCACGGCGTCCGCCGACCGACGCGGACGAACGTTGGGTCGAGAGCATCGTGTCCTCCGAAGAGTTGTTGTTGTTCCGTCGGCTCTCGAACACCGACCGTCGTCACCTCGTTCACAGCGCTCGGATGGTCGAGCGGCTCGATCCCTCGATCGATCCGATCTGGGTCCGCGCCGCGGTCTTGCACGATGTCGGCAAGTACAGCGCGCATCTCGGCGTGTTCGGGCGGGTGGTCGCGACGGTCCTCGCCACGGTGCTGGGTGCATCCCGGATGGATGCGTGGGCGACGAGGTCGGGGTGGCGGGGCCGCATCGGTCGGTATCAGCGGCACGGCGAGATCGGGGCCGCCGAGATTCGGGCGTCTCACGGTCCGGAGGAAGCGGCGGTGTGGTCCGAACTCCATCACCATCGCGACCAGTTCGCAACGTCCGCGCTTCCTGCCGCGGCGCTGGGGATACTCGACGCGGCCGATCACTGAGGTCGAGGGTGTACTCAGGTCGTCGGGAGCAATCCCGTCGCCGAGCGGACGCGGTCCATCGTCGCGCTCGCGATCGCCTCGGCCTTGGTCGCGCCGCGCGCGAGCGAGCGCGTCAGCTCGGCGGGATCCGCTACGAGTGCCTCGTACCGTCCGCGGGTCGGGCGGAGGTACTCGACGAGTGCCTCCGCGACCGCGGCCTTGAACGTGCCATACCCCGAGGTTCCGTACTCCGCTTCGAGGTCGGGAATCGCACGGCCGGTCGCGACCGAGAGCAACGCCAGGAGGTTGGACACTCCCGGCTTCTGCTCGACGTCGAATCGCACCGCGGTGTCCGAATCGGTGACGGCCGACTTCACCTTCTTGGTGATGACCTTCGGATCGTCGAGTACCAGGATCGTGCCCTGGGGCGAGTCCACCGACTTGCTCATCTTGGCGGTCGGGTTCTGCAGATCCTTGATGCGGGCGCCCACCGGGGGCACCGTGGCCTTGGGGACGACGAGCGTGTCTCCGAACCGATGGTTGAAACGAGTCGCGAGATCGCGGGTGAGTTCCACGTGTTGGATCTGGTCCTCACCGACCGGAACCTCGTCCGAGTCGTAGAGCAGGATGTCGGCCGCCATGAGCACCGGGTAGTCGAGTAATCCCGCGCTCACCGATTCCTGGCCGTGGCCCTTCTCCTTGAACTGGGTCATGCGTCGCAGCTCACCGACGGTGGCGACGCAGTTGAGAATCCAGGTCAACTCGGTGACGACCGGTACGTGGCTCTGCACGAAGAGGGTGCAACGGTCGGGGTCCAGGCCGGCGGCCAGCAGGAGTGCCGCCAGTCGCCGGGTGCCTGCCGTCAGCTCGGCCGGGTCGTAGGGGAGGGTCATGGCGTGGAGATCGACCACGCAGAACAAGCCGTCGTCTTGGTCCTGGACCCATCGTCCGACCGCTCCGACGAAGTTTCCGAGGTGCATGTCTCCGGTCGGTTGTATCCCTGAGAACTGGCGGCTCATGACAGGTGACGGTAGTGCTCCCGGCCCCGAATACCAGCCATTTTGAGGATGCGCGAGATCCGAGGTCTGCTTCGCTAACCTGCGCTGACGATGTCGTACGAAGTGCGCACCCCGGTCTATGAGGGGCCATTCGAGCTCCTGCTCCACCTCATCCTGAAGGAAGAGGTGGATATTTGGGATGTCTCGATCACCCAGGTGATCGATCGGTTCATGGTCGAGGTCGAAAAGCTCGACCGGGTCGACCTCGACGTGGCGACGGAGTTCCTGCTGATCGCGTCCACGCTCGTCGAGCTCAAGGTACGTCGGCTGCTCCCCGGTGCCGAGATGATCGAACTCGACGAAGAGCTGTTGCGTTTCGAGGAGCGCGATCTGCTCCTGGCCCGCCTGCTCGAGTGCAAGACGTTCAAGGATGTCGCGCACGTCCTCGAAGGCATGTTGCGTCGAGGCGCCAAGATCGTTTCGCGTTCGGCCGGTCCCGAGGAGCCGTTCCGATCCCTGGCGCCGGACCCGTTGGCGCGGGTCACTCCTGATCAACTGTTGGCCGCCGCGATCCGTGGACTCACCCCGCCGGCGCCGCCACCCGAGATCGACCTCTACCACGTCGCGCCGATCCGTATCAGCGTGAAAGAGGCGGCCGATGCATTGCTGCTCGCGTTGACCGACACTCGGCCGGTGAGTTTCCGGCAGTTGGTCGCGGGTATCGACGATCGCATCGAGGTCATCGTTCGCTTCCTCGCGGTGTTGGAACTCTTCAAGCAGGGGATCGTCGATCTCAACCAGATCGAGACGTTCGGTGACCTCTCGGTTCGTCGCCTCACCAACGCCGAGTCGCTGATCGACCTCGTGGCGATGGAGGAATGGGAAGACGTGGCCGCGGGTATCAGCGACGCCGTCGACTCCGACGCCGTCCCGGCCCACTGATCTGCCGACTCGGAAGATGGGCGAGATGAGCGAAACGAAGCGAGCCATCGAAGCAGTGCTGATGGC
>JAENVU010000152.1 GCA_016650415.1 Acidimicrobiia bacterium | reverse complement strand
GGGGAAACACCCGTTCCCATTCCGAACACGGCAGTGAAGACCGCCCGCGCCGATGGTACTTGGGGGGTAGCCCCCTGGGAGAGTAGGTCGCCGCCGGGATTTCTCTCAGAAGCTGGGAGGCGTATTCTTCGCCTCCCAGCTTCTGTATGTCCTGACCGGTTGAGGGCTGCGGCCCGTTTCTGAGGTGTGTGTCATGGATCGGCGTTCGGGTGGTGGCGGCGACAAGCCGCGCGGATCGGGTGCCGGCCGTGGCCGACCGGGAGGCTCGTCCGGGCGTCCTAGCAGCGGCTCCGGGCGTCCCAGCAGCAGTGGGTCTGGCCGACCCAGCAGCTCGGGTCGACCCAGTGGATCCGGTGACCGGTCGCGCAGCGGCGGGAGCGGTCGTCCTTCGGGTGGTGCAGGCGGGTCGAGCGGGTCGAGCGGGCGTCCGGGCAGAGACAACCGCCGGACGGGTACCGACGGTCGCCCCGCGGGTTCCCGCGGGGACTCCTCGGGCCAGTCGCGCGGCCGGACATCGTCGACCGGTGGTGGATCGAACAAGAGTGCTCGCAGTGCAGATCGAGGGACGGGCCGCGCCGACGGTCCGCGGCGCGGCGGAGCCGGGCGTGAGGGCGGCCGGGGTCGCGGCACGGGCGAGACCCGTGGTCGCGATGGTGGGCGAGGGCGAGACGACGGGCCACGAGGCGGCACGATCGGGACATCGCGACGGCGCAAGCCCGCGCCGGCGGCACCGGAGTTCCGCGACACCGGAACCCCGTCGCGAAAGCCACCACGCAGTGAGCCGGCACCGTTGCGGGTGGTGCGCGGCAAAGGTCGACCCGCGCCGGCACCGGCCCGCCGCGGTTCGAGATCGGCCGGAAAAGCGGCCGACTACGCCGGTGGCGGACGGCGTCGGCCCAAGGGCCCGATGTCGGTCCGCGACGAGATCCTGCGCCATGGTGGTGCCCGCGGTGAGCGCTGGTTCCAAGCGGTCGCCCAGGCGTCGGAAGCCTTCGCCGAGGACCGTGAGCGCGACGCCATTCGCATCTTGCGGCCGGTGCAGAAAGCTCTGCCGGGTGCGCCGTCGGTTCGTGAACTGCTCGGCTTGTCGCTCTATCGCGCCGGTCAATACAAAGCCGCCGCGGAGGAACTCGAGGTCTACGCGCAGCTGAGCCACGAGGTCAATCAGCATCCGGTGCTGATGGACTGTGCCCGGGCGCTGGGTGACCACGAACGGGTCAAGGAACTCTGGGCCGAACTCGCCGAAGTCTCGCCGTCGTCGGAACTGGTGACCGAGGGTCGCATCGTGCTCGCCGGGTCGCTTGCCGACCGGGACCGGATCGGGGAGGCCGTCGCCATGCTCGGCCGCCGCGCGTCGGGCACCGTCAAGCGCATCCAGCCCCACCACCTGCGGCTCTGGTACGCACTCGCCGACTTGGAGGAACGCGCCGGCAACCTGCCCCGGGCGCGAACGTTGTTCGATCGCATTCGCCGGCACGACGCGTCCTTCGCAGATGTCGCGGAGCGACTCGCGGCGCTTGGCTGACCAACCTCGGGAATCGCGTCGGATCTCACTCCGGTAGCATTTCCCGCTTCATGCAGCCCGGATCCGCTCACGTCGTGATCATCGGAGCCGGTCGCTTGGTCCGAGGCGGTTTGGCCTCGGCGATGGTCGACATCGGAGCCGACGTCACCATCGACGAGGCGGACGCCGAGTTCTCGGGATTGCTGCGGCTCTCACCCGCGGCAATGGTCGCCGCCACCCGGGTGATCGAGAGCGGATCGCTCGGCGCGTCCGCCGGGCTTCCGGCGTTGATCGACTCGGTACGGTGGTCCGACGTCGAGGTGCACGGCGTCGACCTCGGGGGCGAGTGGTCCGAGTTGGACGCGGCCCAAGACCTCGCCCGGTTCGTCCTCGGCACGAAGGCAGAGTCGTTGGAGCGGGCTGCGGCGATGGATCACGGCGCGACGATCGGCGCGGCGGTGTCGTTCACGCGGGATCGGTGGGCAACGAGTTGGGCCGATGTGATCGTGCTGGGGGCGGTCCGCCGTCGGTTTTACGAGGGTCCGTCGGGAACGGGGAGTCGCGTCGACGTCGAAGCGGTGTTCGTCGGTCGGCCGGGGAAGCGCCAACTGCGCTCCGTGGCACGCCGGATCGAGTCCACGTTGGCTGAACTCACCGGGATTTCCGGCTGAGCGGTCCGGCGCACCACCAGTCGGTCGCGGAGTCAATGACCGATTCCGGGGGGATCGGTCAGTACACTCTTCAGACGGTGGCGGGGAGTGCACAAGGGAAACGAGGTCACGTGACCGACACAACATCGGCGACCCGCAGGCCCGAATCGCTCGAACGAGTGGTGATTCGGTTCGCCGGCGACTCCGGCGACGGTATGCAGCTGGTTGGAGACCGCTTCACCGACGTCAGTGCAGCATTCGGCAACGATCTGGCAACGCTGCCGAACTACCCGGCGGAGATCCGGGCTCCGGCCGGCACGATCGCGGGTGTCTCGAGCTTCCAGGTGCATATCGCCGATTTCGACATCGTCACCCCCGGTGACGTGCCGAACCTGCTGGTCGCGATGAACCCGGCGGCGCTCAAAGCCAACGTTGCCGATCTGCCACCGGGCGCCGCGATCATCGCCAACACCGATGCCTTCGAGCCGCGCAATCTGGAGAAGGCCGGCTACCACAGCAACCCGCTCGACGACGACACGCTGTCGGCATTCACCGTGTACCCGGTCCCCATGACGAGCATCACCGTCGAGGCCACCCGCGAGACCGGTGCGAAGCCGCGCGACGCGGAGCGGTCGAAGAACTTCTTCGCGTTGGGACTCATCACGTGGATGTACACCCGCCCCACCGAGGGGATCGTCGAGTGGATCGACGAGCGATTCGCCAAGAACGCCATGGTGCGCGATGCGAACATGGCGGCATTCAAGGCCGGCTATCACTTCGGTGAAACTGCCGAGATCTTCGAGACCCCGTTCGAGGTCCACCCGGCGACGTTGCCGCCGGGTCGCTACCGGAACATTTCCGGCAATGTCGCACTCGCGTACGGACTGATCGCGGCCGGCCAGCAGTCGAAGCTGCCGATCCTGTACGCGTCGTACCCGATCACACCCGCCTCGGACATTCTGCACGAACTGTCGAAGCACAAGAACTTCGGTGTGCGCACCATGCAGGCGGAAGACGAGATCGCGGCCATCAGCGTCGCGATCGGCGGTGCCTTCGCCGGCCAACTCGGCGTGACTGCGACGAGTGGACCGGGGGTCGACCTCAAGGCCGAGGCGCTGGGCCTGGCGTTGAGCCTCGAACTGCCGTTGGTGTTGGTCGACGTGCAACGAGGTGGCCCCTCGACCGGCCTGCCGACCAAGACCGAGCAGGCCGACCTCCTGCTCGCGATGTACGGCCGCCACGGTGAAGCACCGCTCCCGATCGTCGCGGCCTACTCGCCGAGTCACTGTTTCGACGCCGCGTTCGAAGGCGTGCGCATTGCGCTGAAGTACCGGACGCCGGTCATCGTGTTGACCGACGGCTACCTCGCGAACGGGTCGGAGCCCTGGCTCTTCCCGAACGTCGACGAACTCCCCGACATCTCCGTCCCGTTCACGACCGAGGCCAACCACCTGAACGAGGACGGATCGACCGAGTTCTGGCCCTACGTCCGGGACGAGACGACCCTGGCCCGACCGTGGGCGATTCCCGGTACTCCCGGCCTGATGCACCGGATCGGTGGCATCGAGAAGCAGGACGGCACCGGCAACGTCAACTACGACCCGGCGAACCACGAGCTGATGGTGCACCTCCGCGCCGAGAAGATCGCGGGGATCGCGCGAGACATCCCACCGGTCGTGGTCGATGACCCGACCGGAGACGCCGATGTGCTCGTACTCGGGTGGGGGAGTACCTGGGGTGCGATCAAGGCCGCGTCTCGCAGAGTGCGGGCCGCCGATCGGAAGGTCGCGACGGCCAACCTGGTGCACCTGAACCCGTTTCCGGCGAATCTCGGCGAGGTGTTCGCTCGGTATCCGAAGGTGCTGATTCCCGAGATGAACCTCGGCCAACTCTCACGGCTCGTGCGAGCCGAGTACCTCGTCGATGCGAAGAGTCTCACGAAGGTGTCGGGCCTGCCGTTCCGCGCCGCGGAGATCGAAGCCAGAATCTTGGAGATGATGAATGTCTGACCCGGTGGTGCTGACGAAGAAGGATTTCTCGTCCGACCAGGAAGTTCGCTGGTGTCCGGGCTGCGGTGACTACTCGGTATTGACCGCACTGCAGCTCCTGATGCCCGACCTGGGGGTACGACCGGAGAACCAGGTGTTCGTGTCCGGCATCGGGTGTTCGAGCCGGTTCCCGTATTACATGAACACCTACGGGATCCACAGCATCCACGGACGCGCGCCGGCATTCGCCACGGGGGTCGCGGTTGCGCGCCCGGACCTCGATGTCTGGGTGATCACCGGAGATGGTGACGGCCTCTCGATCGGTGGGAACCACCTGATCCACGCGCTGCGTCGCAACGTCAACTTCACGATCCTGTTGTTCAACAACCAGATCTACGGTCTGACCAAGGGCCAGTACTCGCCGACGAGTGAGATCGGCAAGGTCACGAAGAGCTCGCCGTTCGGTTCGCTCGACTACCCGTTCAACCCGCTCTCGGTGGCGATCGGCGCCGAAGCCACCTTCGTGGCGCGGACCCACGACCTCGACCGCAAGCACATGCAAGAGGTGTTCCGCCGGGCGCACGAGCACAAGGGTGCAGCGTTCGTCGAGATCTACCAGAACTGCAACGTCTTCAACGACGGCGCGTTCGATCACATCACGAGCAAGGACAAGCGGCCGGACATGCTGGTGCAGCTTCACCACGGCGAACCGGTGGTCTTCGGCGCCGACAACCAGTACGGCGTGCGGCTCAACGAATACGGCGAGGCCGAAGTGGTCAACGTCGCCGAGGTCGGCACCGACGCTCTGCTCGTGCACGATGAAGCCCGCCACGATCCGACCGTCGCATTTGCGTTGTCGCGCCTGGCGGAGACGCCGACGAGCCCGACACCGATGGGTGTGTTGCGGGCGGTCTCGCGCCCGACGTACGAGGCGGAAGTGCAGAGTCAGCTGGGTGCCGCCCAGGCCAACCGAGGTCCCGGCGACCTGCGAGCCTTGCTCGAATCCGGCGGAGTCTGGGACGTCGTCTAGGCCTCGTCGAGGCTGCGGAACACGAGACCGGTGCGCGGCTTGGGCGCGAAGAACGTGGTCTTCTGAGGCATCCGAACTCGGGCCTTCGCGGCGGCACGAATCTGGTCGACGGTGACGGGCGCGAGCAGGATCGCCGCGTCGACGGTTCTGGCCTCGACCATCGCCGCGATGGCGTGCGCGTCATGGCGGTAGGTGATGTCGAGGCCGGTGAGTGCATCGCCGGCCACGGCGTCGAACCATGCGGAGGGCACGTCTCCGAGCTCCGGCTCGATGGTGCCCCGTGCCGCCTCGAGATCGTCCGCATCGGGCACGAGCCGGGCGAGGCCTTCGCCGTCGACCAGGGCGACGCCACCCTCGGTGCGGATCTTGGTCATCATGCGCCCGACGGCCTCGGGGGTGTTCGCCGTCGCGTCGACGATGCGGAAGCGTTCCCCGAGCTTGAGGCGGAGGCCGGTCGGTGAACTGACGCCGTCGAGCAGCCGGTGAATCGGTTGGACCCAGAGTTGCTCGTCGGTCAACTCGACGACGAGACACATGACCGCGTCGTCCGCGTCGTCGACGATCCCCGCGGCCCGGCGTTCGTCGCGGTACGCGATCGCGGTCTCGAATCGATGGTGGCCGTCGGCCAGGACCACCGGTTCCTGGGCGACGAGTTCTTGGATGCGGGCAATGTCCTCGGGC
>JAENVU010000151.1 GCA_016650415.1 Acidimicrobiia bacterium | reverse complement strand
CGCTCTCCCAGGGACGGCACTCGGCCGCCTCGGTGAGCCGTCGACCGCGTCGGCGGCGGCGTGGGCCGCCCGGACGTTGCACGACGCGCCACTGCCGCCATGGCTTGGTTGGAGCCCCGAGGAATTCGCATCGCAGCTCGACGGCGAGTGCGA
Organism: Acidimicrobiia bacterium; assembly: GCA_016650415.1. Classification (GTDB taxonomy): domain Bacteria; phylum Actinomycetota; class Acidimicrobiia; order IMCC26256; family JAENVU01; genus JAENVU01. Next base: position 5,084 of record JAENVU010000151.1, on the reverse strand, counting down.
GTGGCTCGTCACCAACGGCGTCCTTCCCATCGACGTGGTCACACGCAACCGCCGAGCCGGCGAGGCTGCGCTGCGGCCGTGGACACCGGTGTTCACGCACGGGGACCTGCAGGTCGCCCACGTCTTCGTCGAAGATGACGAGGTCACCGGCATCGTCGACTGGTCCGACGCGCGCCAAGGCGACGCGCTGTTCGACCTCGCCATCCTGACGCTCGGACACGAGGAACACCTGGGCGACGTCGTCGCCGGCTACGGCACCGGCGTCGACCTCGACGTGATCCGCGCGTGGTGGTCGTTGCGAACGCTGCTGGCGGTCCGCTGGCTGGTCGAGCACGGCTTCGACCCGTCGCCGGAGGTCGCCGTGCTGAGATCCCGGAGCTGAAGCTGCACAAGCCGGAGGGCTACGAGCTCCGATTCGGCCATACCGCGGTTCCGCACCACTTCCGGCGATGCGGGATGGAGCGTCACGCGGGAGCTGTCGATGCTTGGGTGCGCTCGTCTGGTCGGCGCCGGCCGACGCGCAACACGCCGAGGTAGCGCCGCGGCGCTCGGTCGTCCATGTGTGAGCGGATGCGTTCGGCGATCGCGTTGAGCAGCGGCTCGCGGACGTCGGCATCGAGCTTCCGATACAACGATTGTGAGCGCAGCAGGTCAGCGAACCCCTCGCCATCGAACCACTGGACGACTGGGTACCACCGCACGACGGTCGCCTCGAAGAGACCATCGCGGTCTTCGTTCGGTGGTCCCCACCCTTCGTTGGTCGCCCGCACCTCGTCCTCGAGGGGTGGGTCACCCCAATCGGGATTGCCCGGGCAGAACCGCTCGTGGAGATCTGCGGTCTCGGCGTACACCTCGAGTTCACCGGGACCGCGGACTACGACGTTGCCCATGACCGCAAGCCATCCGCCAGGGACAAGGACATCGTGCGCACGACGCCATCCGATCGATGGATCGACCCAATGCCACGACGCGGCGGCCACCAGGAGGTCGAAGCGTCGGTCGCGGCTGTCCCAGTGTTCGAACGTCGTGGTCTCGATCTCGACGTTCGGGAAGGCCTGTAGGTTCTGGCGAGCAAGTACCGCGAGGGCTTCGCCCGGTTCGACTGCACTGGCCGAGCAGCCAAGCGCAGCGAGCGATCGAGTCGCCTGGCCGGTCCCGCAACCCACTTCGAGAATGGCGCTTCGTTGGTCCACGCCTGTGATCGCGACCAGATCTTCGAACAGTTCATCGGGGTACGTCGGGCGAACCCGGTCGTACACGTGTGGCACTTCATTGAACACTCGCCCGAGATCGCGATCGAACCTCCGACCCAGGTCGCGTCGAGGCGGTTCGTTCATTGCGCGATCCTCCCACTGCACGACAAGACCCGCTGGCCAACCCGAGCGCGCTCAACGATCGCGCCTCGGCCGGGGTACGGCTACAGGTAGCGCTCGCGGCGGAGATAGTGGAACGCGACCCAGCCCGGGAGCATCGGCAACCAGAACGTCGCCAGCCGGAACAAGAACACCGCGGGCACCGCGGTGGTGTTCGCCATCCCCGCGCCGACGAGTCCTGCGATCACCGCGGCTTCGAGTGCGCCCAGGCCGCCCGGGGTCGGCGCGGCAGTGGCGATCGCCGAGCCGGCCAGGTACGCGACGGCGACCTCGGGGAAGCTGAGGCCACCTCCGAACGCGAGCGTCGAGAAGTACATGGTGAGCACGTACCCCAGGGTCACGACGCCGGAGCCTCCGAACAGGAGCAGGATCTTTCCCGGGCTCCGAATCACGACCGCGAAGCCGCGGATCGACTGCGCGAGGACCGGACGGACCTTCGCCGCGTACCAGCGGCGGGTCGGCGGGATCGACCACGCGATCGCGAGCAACGCCACGATGATCCCGATGGCCGCGGCGACCGTAGGCCACCGGGGGAGTGAGACGGAACCGATCTCGGACCGCCCCGCCCAGATGAAGAACACGATGAGGGACGCGACGTGCATCGCGAATCCGGCGATGGTGTTCAGCCCGACGCTCGACACCGCGACGGGCGCGTCCACGCCCGACTGCTGGAGGTAGCGGACCTTGAGGGCCATGCCGCCGACGCCCGCGGGCGCGAAGTTGCTCGCGAACGACGACGCCACCTGGGTCAGGAAGTTGGGAACGACCTTGAGCCGTTCGGGAACCGAACCCGCGAGCGCGGCCGCCGCGCCAACGTAGGTCTGGGTCGAGAACACGAGGGTCAGCGCCGCCCAGCCCCACGATGCGTGGGAGACCTGGCGGAAGATGCCCGGCAGGTCGGCCAGTTTGGGCAGCAGGAAGTAAGTGGCGGCCACCAACATGAGGATCGTGAAGATCGTCCGCCGGCTGATCCGCTCGAGCGGGACGTATTCGGGCTCGTCGACGCCGGCGCGGTTCGCGACTTCGTGTTGCAGTTGCTCGAGGAGGTCCGGTGTGCGCTTGAACGCAGCCCGGGTTTCGGAACTCAGTGCGTTGGCCTGAAGGCGAGGGAGCGCGCACCCGACGGTCGCGACGCCGAGCGAATCGGCGGCGCTGGTCACCGCGCGATCGACCCCGACTTCGAGCGTCATCACCGCGAGGAGTTGTGCAGTATCGCTATCGAGGACCGCCTCGGTGGTCGCGACCTCACTGAACGAGAAGTCCGTCAGCCAGACCATGCCGTCGGGGTCCAGGAGCAGACGGCTACGCCGCAGATCACGGTGGCCGATGCGGTGGGTGCGCATCCGCGCGAGTTGGTCCCACACCTGCCGGACGTGGCTCTCGGTGAGCTCGTCGGCCTTGATCTCGTCGAAGGTGCGCCCCTCGGTGAAGTCGTAGGCCACGAGCATCGAATCGTCGTCGATCGCGACGAGCCCGCGGAGTCGAGGCGTTCGCACCCCCACATCACGGGCTTGGAGCGAGACCAACGCCTCGTGTTCGACGTTCTGACGCATGGAGGAGAATGGCCGTTCGTCGCCGAGGTTCTTCAGCCGAACGAATCGATAGAAGCGATACAGCAGGTCGGCCGAGTGCTCGTCCGGGCTCAGGACCTTGACCATGAGTCGCTCGTCGTTCGCGAGGCGGGCGAGGTAACGAACCGTGCCGTCGCTGTGCTCGGTGAACGGTTCGAGGTCGACGGGTTCGAGGCCGGCCGAGGTGAGCGCCGATCGGATGCCGTAGGGCGTCGGGCGCCGGTCCGGTCTCCCGAAGGCCAGGAGGACGGCGGTGCCCACCGTCGCGCCCAGGGCCAGCGCAACGAAGATCTCCGAGGGCAGATGGGCGGCCAGAATGATGTGGGTGACCGTGACGCCTACGAGCGTCAGCAGACCGGTGCGCCGCCATCGTTCGCCCACGAACGGTGCCAGGATCACGAACGACGACGTCATCTCGGCGAGCGTGGTCGGCGTGATCGCAGCACCGGGCCCGAGTCCGCCCTCGGCGAGGAGATGGCGGGCGACGAGGTTCGGCGCATCTTGTGAGAGCCACCAATTGGCGAGCAGCACCAACGTGAAGGTCACAGCATTGGCCAGCACGATGTAGCCGATGAGGCGATACCGCTTCGTGAGGATCGGCGGGATGAACACGGCGAGGGCGATCAGGCCGACGCTGAGCGAGACGAATCCGTTCAGGACTCTGGTGACGGTGGTATCAAGACCGCTGAACAGGGCGACGATGTCGGTCTCGACGCCGCGGACGGTCCGTTCCGCGTACCGGGTGATGCCGAGCAGCGCCAGCGTGACTGCGGCGAAGACCAGGAGCCGGATGACGTCGCTCGGCGAACGGCGATAGCCGACGACTTCCTCCACCTCGGGGAGGGGATCGGCGATCAGGGCAGCGGGCGGCACCGGGCAACCGTACCGACGCCGGTGTCGGCATTGGTGGTTCGCTACGGTCGCGTCCCGTGTGAGCGCTCACCTGCGCTCGCCCGCCCCAGTCATATGGAGGGAACGACGTGACGCGGAATCCGCATGCCGGCGAGCCGTTCGAGACGTCCGACGTCGAGATCGAGCGCGCGTTGCTCGACGTGAGTATTCCCACCTTGATGCTGTCGCTCGTCCACATGACGGGCGACGCCGAGCTGATCCGCGGCCGGCTCAAGCCCGCCGGGCTCTTCCTCAACGAGGTCCAGGGCTACATGACCGAGGAGGACAAGGCCGAGGTGCGAGCCCTCGCCCTGGAGGTGATTCGGGACTACCGCGACCGCGGCTGTCCGGAGCCGGCCCCGGTCGACGCCGCCCTGCTCCACGAGATGATGACCTGGCTCGTCTGTGAAGACGTCCCCGCCGAGTACGTCCCCATGCTCATGGAAGAGATGGAACTCGACGGCGCCGATGCGCGTGCGGTCGACGTCGTCGCGGACGCCGACGCCCGGGCGGCCTTCCCCGTCGTGGTCGTCGGCTGTGGCCAGTCGGGCCTGCTCGCCGGTATCCGACTCAAGGAAGCCGGTATCCCGTTCACCATCGTCGAGAAGAATGCCGGCGTCGGTGGCACCTGGTACGAGAACTCGTATCCCGGTGCCCGGGTCGATGTCGGCAACCACTTCTACTGCTACAGCTTCGAACCGAGTGATCAGTGGACCGAGTTCTTCGCCCAGCAGCCCGAGCTGCAGGCCTACTTCGACGGCGTGATGCACAAGCACGGCATCGAGCCGCACGTGCGGTGGGAGACCGAGGTGCTCGGCATGGCCTGGGACGACTCGGCGGGAACCTGGTCGGTGCGGGTGCGGACGGCGGACGGCACCGAGGACACGCTCGTCGCCCGGGCGGTGATCTCCGCGGTCGGTCAACTGAATCGGCCCCACGTTCCCGAGATCGAAGGCCACGAATCGTTCGCGGGTCCCGCGTTCCACTCCGCCCGCTGGGATCACTCGGTCGATCTCGCCGGTCGCCGGGTCGCCATGATCGGTGCCGGCGCGAGCGGGTTCCAGATCGCGCCCACGATCGCGCCCGACGTGGCCCGGCTCACGGTGTTCCAACGCACCGCGCAGTGGATGTTCCCCAATCCGAACTACCACGAAGCCGTCGGCCCCGGGGTGCAGTGGGCGCTGCGTCACCTGCCGTTCTACGGCCGGTGGTACCGCTTCCTCATCTTCTGGCCGGGGTGCGACAAGGG
>JAENVU010000150.1 GCA_016650415.1 Acidimicrobiia bacterium | reverse complement strand
TGGGTACCTACGACGCGGCGACCGGCTCGGCCAAGCGGCCGTCGGTGATGGTGAGGACCCGATCGCAGTAGCGCGTGACCCGCTGATCGTGGGTGACGATGACCGCCGCGGTACCGCGTCCCTTCACCTCGGAGCGGATCAGCGCCATCACCTGTTCCCCGAGCTGCGTGTCGAGCGCGGAGGTCGGCTCGTCGAACAAGACGAGATCAGGTTCGTTCATCAATGCCCGCCCGACCGCGACCCGTTGCCGCTCGCCACCGGAGAGCTGCGCCGGCAGGTTGGATCCACGGCGCCCGAGCCCCAACTCCTCGAGCAACTGATCGGCCCGCGCTCCCGCGCGCTTCCGGCCCGCGCGACCACCGCCCGACAGCTCGCCCACGACCAACAGATTTTCGCGTGCGGTGAGGAACGGCACCAGATTGACGGTCTGGAACACGAACCCGATGTTCTCGGCCCGAAAGCGAGTGAGTTCCTTGCCCGAGAAGTCGGTGATGTCGGTCGCGCCGACCGTGACCCGGCCGCGGGTCGGCGTGAGCAGGCCGCCGGCCATGGAGATGAGCGTCGTCTTGCCCGAGCCCGAGGGACCGACGAGCGCGACCATCTCGTCGTCGCCGAGGACCATCGTGGCGTCGTCGACGGCGACGATCTCGTCGTCGCCCGACTGGTAGATCTTCGAAACAGCTTCGAGCCGTAATGCCGACACGTGGCCTCCTCAGGTTCCGGTGCCGATAGCGGTGACGGGATCGATCCGAGCGATGCGCCGGAGCGAGAGGGCGCTGCCGATCGCCCCCGTGATCATGAGTCCCACGAAGGTGGTGATCGCCCGCGACCCGACGAGCTGGAGCGGTATGCGAGCCGGCAGCAGGTTGACGATTCCCAACGTGACCAGGCCGCCCACCGCGAACGCGATGGCGACGAGCGCGAAGCCCTGGACCAGTACCCCGGCGAACAGGCGACGGGTGGTGGTACCCAGAGCCTTCAACACGCCGTAGATCGGTGCGCGCTCCAAGGTCAGCAGCGCGAAGAAGAGCGCGACGACCAGGCCGACCACCGCGAACGTCACGAAGATGATCCCGTTGAAGGTCGACTTCTGTTGGCGGGTCCCCGGCGATGCCAGGACGGCTTCGTCCTTGGTCAGCGTCTTCGTCGCGCCATCGGTCGCCGCATCGATCCGGCGGGCCAGTCCGGCAGCATCACCGGGGCCCTCGGCCACCAGGATCTCGAACGTGCCCGGGAGGAACTGGGCATCCGGCCGGCTCGCGTTCTGCACATCCCGCCACGTTGCCGGCGCGACCCAGAGCGCGCCCTGGAGGAGATAGTTGGTGTCCTCGACCCAGCCGCGCACTTTGATGGGCGCTTGCTGCGGTCCGAGTTTCAGCGTCATCCCCTGCCGCACGCCGAAGGCTTCCAGCCGGCGGTCGGCCCACGCCTCCCCGGCCGGTGGGACCGCGGGCACACCGATCGGTGCGCGCTGGTACCCGATGACCGCAGCATCGGCGAGATCGCTCTCACCGGGGACGACCGCGCCGAGCAAACTCACCCCGAGCCCACCGACCCCGACCACGCCCGGCACCGACTCCACCGCCCTCCGTAGCTCCGGACCGATCCGGGAGCGGATGATCGAGTCGTTGGCATCGGCCGAGTACACGACGACGTCGGCACGCTGAGCTCGCAGCGCGCCCGTGCCACCGAGGTACAAGCCGTCGAGCAGACCGCCGAGGAACAACAACAGCACCGTCAGCAGCGTGAGGGCGGCGGTGATCGCGAAGAACCGGCGGGGGCGCCGGCGCAGCTCGCGCAGGGCATTTCTCATAGCTCGATACCCCCCGGGACCGTCGCGCGCACGGGGTCGATCCGCAGCACGCGCCTCGCCGCCGCGAGCGCGGCCAGCAACGAGAGCCCGAGCACCAATGCGCCGGTTTGCAGCACCGCGCCGACTTCCACCCGCGCGCCGAGCCCGTTGTTCGACGCGTTCAACGCCAACCACGCGAGCAGGGTACCGACGGCCAGGCCGGCGACCACGACGACCACGACCTGGACCAGGAGCGACCGCACCAGCGCGCCGGCGCGGACTCCGATCGCCCGAAGCAATGTGAGCGCCGGCGCCTTCTGCACCGTGAGGATCAGGAAGAAGAGCCCCGCCACCATCACCACGACGAAGAAGCACAACAGCACGACCAACCCGATCGACTCGCTCACGCTCGCGACACCCGGGGCCTCGGCCACCGCCTGGTCGCGGGTCAAGGCCTCGACTCCATCGATCGTGGAATTGATCCGTGCCGCGACCGTTCCCGGCGACGTCCCCGGTACGACCGTCGCGGCGACGGCCGAGGGAATCACGTCGCGCACCCCCGGGCTCGCGTCCCGACGCGCCTGTTCGTAGGTCACGAACGTCGTGAAGAGCGTCGCGTTCACCGAATAGTTCGTGTCACGCGCGATTCCGACGATCCGCAGCCTGCGATCGCCCTTCTCC
>JAENVU010000149.1 GCA_016650415.1 Acidimicrobiia bacterium | reverse complement strand
GTGTTCGACGGTGCCGGCGCGGCGGTGCTCGCAGTCAGCTGCGATACCCGACACGCCCAAGCCCAATGGGCCGAACAGCAAGGATTCACATTCCCGGTGCTCTCCGATTTCTGGCCGCACGGCGAGGTTGCACGCGCGTACGGCGTGTTCAACGATCAACTCGGGTGCGCGAATCGGGGCACGTTCGTGATCGATCGTCAAGGGATCGTGGTTGCGAAGTTCGAATCAGCCGGTCTCGCGTCGCCACGTGCGCGTGAGGACTACGAGGAAGCATTGGCGAAGGTGACATGAAGTTCTCCGACATGATGGGTAAGGGCGACAAGGGTTCCTCGGTCACCGAGGAGTCCACCGAGGTCGAATCGGTCCCCGCGGCCGAGGCGCCGACCGAGGTCGAATCGGTCCCCGCGGCCGAGGCGCCGACCGAGGTCGCCGAGGCACCGATCCGCTTCGGTGGGGTGCGGTCCGACTCCCCGACCGAGGATGCCGTCACCGAACCGATCGCGGAACCCATCGCCGAACCGATCGCCCAACCGACTGCCGCGACCGAATCGCGCGACTACGCGCTCCGTGACGTGGTGTCCGAACTCGCACCGTCGACCCGGATCACGCCGACCGTGGCCAGTAATCAGGAAATCGACGCGTCCTCGTGGCTCGAAGGACTCAGCACCATCGACGACGATCTTCTGCCCCGGTAGCTCGATCCGCCTGCGTCAGCTTCGCTCGTAGCGGTACCCGACTCCTCGAACCGTCACGATCCGCGTCGGGGCCGACGGGTCGTCCTCCACCTTGGCCCGGAGGCGCTTGATATGGACGTCGAGGGTCTTGGTGTCACCGAAGTAGTTCGATCCCCAGACTCGATCGATCAGCACGTCACGAGTGAGCACTCGTCCGGCATTGAGCATGAGGAGTTCGAGGAGTTCGAACTCCTTCAGCGGGAGAGCCACGAGTTCCCCCCGCACCGTGACGTCGTGCCGACTCACGTCGACCCGGACGTCGCCGACTTCGATGAGCTCTTCGCGTTCCAACGCTTCGGTATCGACATGCGGTCCGCGCCGGATCGCCGCCCGGACCCGTGCAATCAACTCCCGAAGCCGAAACGGCTTCGCGACGTAATCATCCGCGCCGACTTCGAGGCCGACGACCGCATCGATCTCCGAGCCCCGGGCCGTCACCATGATGATCGGCACCTTCGAGCTCGCGCGGATCTGACGGCAGACGTCGATCCCGGACACGCGGGGCAACATCACGTCGAGCAGGACCAGCGCCGGTTTCGATGCTTCGAACCGTTCGAGCGCCTCGACCCCGTCCGCAGCCGTCTCGACCAGAAATCCCTCCGCGGCGAGCGCAACCGCCAGCGCGTCCCGGTATGAGGCCTCGTCGTCGACGACGAGGATCAACGGTGGGTCAGCCATCAGCGTCCTTCATCGAAGAATGAGTTGGAAGCACCGGTCATCGGCAGGCGCAAGCGGAACACCGAACCATCGCCTTCGCTCGACTCGACCGTGACATCGCCATGATGCGCGTGGGCGACGTTCCGGACGATTGCGAGCCCGAGGCCGGTGCCGCCGGTCGCACGGCTGCGCGCCCGATCGACGCGGTAGAACCGCTCGAAGATGCGATCGAGATCCCGCGACGGAATCCCGACACCGTTGTCGGCGACCTCGAACGTCACCCAGCCGTCGTTCGCGGATGCGGTCACTTCGATCGACCCGCCGGGCTCCGAATACTTCAGCGCGTTGTCGAGCAGGTTCGCGATCGCGCTCACAACCTGGCGACGGTCGCAGATGATCGTCTCGTCGCTCGCCTGTACGTGGAGCTCGTGGCCCGATGCCGCGGCCGCGGCTTCGACGCGATCAATCGCCGCGTCGACCAGATCGGCCACCGCCACTTCCTGGCGCGCGGCCGGCTGCGACTCGATCGATCCGAGGTCGAGCAGATCGTCGACGATCGCGCCGACACGGGTTGCTTCGGTGGCGATCCGCTCGGCCAGTTGCTTCGCGATCACCGGATCGGCCACGTCGGCCAAGGTCTCCGCCAACACCGCCAAGGCACCCACCGGCGTCTTCAGCTCATGACTCACGTTCGCCACGAAGTCCCGGCGCACGTTCTCGATCCGGCGCGCCTCGGTGACGTCCCGCACGATCCCGACCGCGCCGATCCGGCGGCCGTCGGCGACCAGTGGTCGAGCGGTCATCCAGAAGACCTCGGCCGGTGGACCGAACAGCTGCAGCTCGCGTGAGCACTCTTCCCCCGACCGAGCCCGGTCCATCAGCTCCCGAAGTCCGTCACCGGCGAGCGCGTCGGCGTGCCGAGCGTCGTGAAAGCGATCCGCGGCGTTGTTGCGAAGCACGACTTCGCCCCCGGCATCCACCACGACGATCGCATCACCGACGACGTCGAGGGCTTCGGCCAATCGTCGGCGATCGAGATCGATACCGCCGGGCGAGTTGGGGGCGGAGGTCTCCGAGAGCAGCGTGCGCCGCCGGCTGTTCATCCGAACCGGCCGGTGATGTAACCCTCAGTCCGGGAGTCCGCCGGACTCGTGAAGATGGTGTTCGTCAGGTCGAACTCGACGAGCCGGCCCGTGCGGGCACCGGAATCATCGACATCGGTGGTGAAGAACGCCGTGCGATCCGACACCCGAGCGGCCTGCTGCATGTTGTGGGTCACGATCACGATCGTGTACTCGCGCTTGAGCTCCACCATGAGGTCCTCGATGCGGGACGTCGCGATCGGGTCCAGGGCCGAACACGGTTCGTCCATGAGGATCACCTCCGGCGACACCGCCAGCGCCCGAGCGATACACAACCGTTGCTGCTGACCGCCGGAGAGTGCGAAGGCGCTCTTCTTGAGCTTGTCCTTGACTTCGTCCCAGAGGGCCGACGCGGTCAGCGCTTCCTCCACCAGGTCGTCGAGATCGCCCTTGAACCGGTTGATGCGCGGCCCGTACGCCACGTTGTCGTAGATCGACTTCGGGAAGGGATTGGGGCGCTGGAAGACCATCCCGATCCGGCGGCGCACTTCGGCGGCATCGACCTTGGGCCCGTAGACATCTTCGCCGTGGTAGTTGATCGTCCCGCTGACTTTCGCGCCGACGATGAAGTCGTTCATGCGGTTCAGGCACCGGAGGAAGGTGCTCTTCCCGCACCCCGACGGACCGATGATCGCGGTGATCTCCCGCGAGGCGATGTCGAGGCTCACGCCGTCGACCGCTCGATGCGAGCCGTAGTCGACGGCCCCATCGCGTACCTCGAAGACCACTTCGGCGGGCTCTTCGGCCAGGTCGTCGACGGGGTCGTTCACCATCGCAAGGTTAGTGGGCGTCATCGGGCTCTCGTTCAGTGAGGTCAGGGTCATGACGAATGCTTGCGGGCCAACACGGTCGAAACGATCCGGGCCAGAATCGTGAAGACGAACACGATGCCGATCAGGGTGAGCGCGGCGCCCCAGGCCCGCGCTTGCTGACCGGGAAACAGCGAAATCGCGTTCTTGAAGATCTCTCTGGACAGTGCGGTATTCGGCCCGTTCATCAGATTGGAGTTCGACGCGTTCACGAAGCCGATGGTGAACAGCAATGGCGCGGTCTCACCGGCCGCGCGGGCGATGGCCAGCAGTGCGCCGCTGATGATGCCCGGCGCGGCAGCGGGCAGGACGACCCGCACGATGGTGCCCGCCTTCCGCCCGCCGAGCGCGTACGCGGACTCGCGGAGCTCCATCGGCACGAGCTTCAACATCTCGTCGCTGGTACGAATGACGACGGGCAGCATCAGAGCCGCCAACGCCAGCGCGCCGCCGAAGGCGGAGAAGCCGAACTCCAGGGTCCAGATCGTGTAGACGAACAAACCCATCACGATCGACGGGACCCCGGTCATCACGTCGGAGAAGAAGCGGACGATCCCGCCCAGGCGACTCCCCGCGCTGTACTCGTTGAGGTAGATCCCGCCGAGGATGCCGAGCGGCACCGCCATCGCGGTGGCGACGCCGGTGATCATGAGCGTGCCGAGAACCGCCGGGGCCATTCCGGGACCCTCGGAGCGGGAGACGATGGGAATGTCGGCGGTGAACCACCCCGGCGCCGTCACCGAGGCCCAGCCGCGACTGACCACCGTGACGATGATCATCACCAGTGGGATCATCACGATGACAAGCGACATCACGATGAGCACCGTGGCCAGCGCGCTCTTGACCTGCCGGCCGCGACCGGCTGTGCTCTCCGTGATGGATCCGCGCAGGGCGACGGCGGTCATGCGGTACCCCCGGCGCGACGATCCGCTCGGATGACGATCGTGCGGGCCAGCACGCCCACGACCAACGTGACGATGAAGAGCACCACACCCATACCGATCAATGCCGACCGATAGTTGCCGGTCGCCTCACCCCATTGGTTGGCGATGACTGCGGCGAGGTTGTCCCCGGAACCAAAGATCTTCGCGGTGATCTGCGGGCTGGATCCGATGACCAACGCCACCGCGATGGTCTCGCCCAGGGCTCGGCCCAATCCGATCAAGATGCCGGCGGTGAGACCACCGCGACTGTGGGGGATCACCGAGGCCCGAATCATCTCCCAGCGGGTCGCGCCGAGCGCGCGGGCCGCATCCTTCAAGGGGTCGGGCACCGTTGCGAACGTCTCACGGGCGATCGCGGTGATGATCGGTGTGATCATGACCGCGAGGATGATGCCGGCAGTCATGAAGCTCTTCCCGGCAACCGGCGCGCCGTCGAAGATGTTGCCGAGCACCGGGACGCCGTCGAAGAGGTCGTGCCAGTTCTGATAGAAGCCGGGCAGCATGGGGACCAGGACGAGCAGACCCCACAATCCGTAGACCACCGACGGCACTGCCGCGAGCAGGTCGACGAGATAGGTCACGGGCTTGCGCATCCAGCGCGGCGCGACCTCGGTGGTGAACAGCGCGATGCCGATGCTGACCGGCACCGCCAAGAGGACCGCGATCCCGGACGCGACGACGGTCCCGAACGTGAAGCCAAGGGTTCCGAACTTTGCGTTCGCCGGATCCCAGATGTCGGAGGTGAAGTACGCCATCCCTTCCGAGCGGAAGGCCGGCATCGCCTTGGAGACCAAGGTCGCGGTGATGAGCGCGAGGATCGCCAAGACGAGCCCACCCGCGACGAACACGACCACGCGAGACACGCGGTCGGTGAACCGCCCGGGCGGGCGCTCAGAACTGACGAGTGATGGAGAGGTGGTCGTCACGGTATGAGTCCAGGCATGTGGTGCGGGCAGGACGGTCCCTGCCCGCTCCACT
>JAENVU010000148.1 GCA_016650415.1 Acidimicrobiia bacterium | reverse complement strand
CCGCGCCGTCTGCGCCGATTGCGAAGCGTTGATCGCATGCCGCGACTGGGCCCGCGAACACCGCGAGTACGGATTCTGGGGCGGCGAGTCCGAGGAGAACCGCGCCGCGGCCGGCTTCCGCGTCGACATGCCGGTCGGGCGAGTCGCCCGGTACCCGAAGGGCAACGGCACCCCCGTCGCGCCTCGCACTCCCAAGGTCGCGTAGGCGAAACCGGCGCAGCTAGTGTCCGCGGCTCTATGGGAGCACGCGGATGACTGATACTCCTGACGGCGTCGACCTCGATCGGCTCCAACCGTTCTTCGCGGCCAACGTCGCGAACGCGACCGGCGCTCCGTTGCAGGCCACGTTGATCGCCGGAGGTCGCTCGAACCTCACCTATTCGATCACCGACGGCACCTCCACGTGGGTGTTGCGGCGACCACCACTCGGGCACGTGCTGCCGACCGCACACGACATGGCCCGCGAGTACCGCGTCATGTCGGCCCTCGCGCCGACCAACGTTCCGGTACCGCGCACGTTGGCCCTGTGTGAGGACCTCGCCGTCAACGACGCGCCCTTCTACGTCATGGAACTCGTCGACGGCACGATCTACCGAGACGGCAACGCGCTCGCGACTCTCGACGCCGCCGAAGCCCGACGCGCCTCCGAGGCGCTCGTCGACGTCTTGGCCGCGATCCACGCGGTCGACTACCGCGCCGTCGGGCTCGAGGATTTCGGCCGACCTGACGGCTTCCTCGAACGGCAGGTACGGCGATGGGGTGAGCAGTGGGAACGCTCCAAGACCCGCGAGCTCCCCGCGGTCGACGAACTCGCCCGTCGCCTTCGCAATGCGCTCCCCGAATCGGGACCACCCACCATCGTGCACGGCGACTATCGCCTCGACAACACGATGATGGCGAGCGACGATCCGGGAAAGATCATCGCCGTCCTGGATTGGGAAATGTCCACCCTCGGCGATCCGTTGACCGACCTCGGACTGTTCCTCCTCTACTGGGGTCAAGCCGACGCGCAGATCATCGCGACGGGCGCCGCGATCGGCAGCCAGGACGGATTTCTCAGCCGGGACGACATCGTGGCCCGGTACGCGTCGGTCAGCGGGCGCGCCGTCGATCAGCTCGACTGGTACGTCATCCTCGCCTCGTACAAGTTGGCCATCATCGTGGAGGGCATCAACGCTCGCTACCAGATGGGAAAAACCCTGGGCGAGGGGTTCGAGACCATGGGCGCGATGGTGTCGGGCCTCATCGACAACGCACTGGAACAAGCCAATCGTTCCGAGATCGTCGCCCTGCGCGGATGATGGCGCCGCGCACCGTCGGCCTCGTGGCCATCGGTGGTGCGATCGGCACGCTCCTGCGTGACGGGGTCAGTCGGGCCGCTCCGGTCGCGGTCGGCACCTTCCCCACGACGACCCTGACGATCAACCTCGCCGGGACGTTCTGCCTCGGCCTCCTCCTCGGCGCGCTGACGCGGCGCCGGCCGCACGACGCCATCTGGCGCCCACTGATCGGCGTCGGGGTGCTGGGCGGATTCACGACGTTCTCCACCTTCGCCGTCGAGACCGTGCAACTCATCCGGGCGCACCAGGTCGCGATCGCCGCGACCTACACGGTGGTCTCGATCGTCGGCGGCCTCCTCGCTGCGTTCCTCGGTGCGCGATGCGCCGGCATCGCGCCCCGGCTCGTCGTCGAGGACGAGCAATGATCACGCTCGCCATCGTGCTCGCCGGCGCCCTCGGGGCACCGAGCCGCTACCTCGTCGAACGCTCGATCTCGACCCGAATGGGCGCCCGCTACCCGTGGGGGACCCTCCTCGTGAACTTGCTGGGCGCCGCGGCCCTCGGCCTGCTCGCCGGAAGCATCGAGTACCACCATGTCGACCGGGACCTGGCCCGCATCGCCGGCGTGGGCTTCCTCGGTGCCTTCACGACCTTCTCGACGTTTGCCGTCGAGGCAAACCGGCTCCGCCTCCCGGCGCGACTCGGATACCTCGGTGCGAGCATCGGTGGCGGGCTGATCCTGGCCGCGATCGGTGTGGCGATCACGGCCCGGTGATCCCCACACCGATCGGGTTGCCGTCGGGTGCCTCTGCGACCGTCTCGAACGGGGCCGCGTGCTGGTCCATGGGGACGAGCCCCTACCATCGGGGGGATGAGTTCGCTGCAGTGGGACCACGAGCCGGTCCTGCATGACCCCGTCGTCCTGGCCGCCTTCACCGGGTGGAACGACGCCGCCGATTCGGCCAGCGACGCAGTGGACTGGGTGGCGGCCCGCTACGGATCGGTGGAGTGCGCAACCATCGATGCTCAGGTCCACATCGACTTTCAAGCCCAACGCCCGGTGGTCACGCTGATCGACGGGGTCACCCGCGATCTCTCGTGGCCTCGCTATTCCGTGCGGGCGGCCGCGACGCCCGACGGGCAACCCGACCTGGTGGTGATCACCGGTCCGGAACCGAACTACGACTGGGGCGGGTTCTGCGACTCGATCATCGAGGTGGCGCGGACCGTGGGAGCCGACACCGTCGTGACCTTCGGGTCACTGCTGGCCGACAGTCCCCACTCGCACGCGCCGCGGATCACGGGCAGCGCGACCGACCCGGAGATCATGGATCGCATCGGCCTGACCCGATCCCGGTACGAAGGACCGACCGGCATCGTCGGCGTGGTGCACGACACCTGCCGCCAAGCCGGCTTCGTTTCGGCATCGCTGTGGGTGCCCGTCCCCCATTACGTCGCGGCACCGCCGAATCCGCCGGCGATCACCGCCCTGCTCGAGGGCTTCGCCCGGACCGTCGGCCTCGACCTCGACCTGCGCGAGCTGCGCGTGGCCTCGGACGCGTGGCGGACCCGGGTGGATG
>JAENVU010000147.1 GCA_016650415.1 Acidimicrobiia bacterium | reverse complement strand
GTGTTGCACGCGCGACCACCCAACCGAGCTGCCCCTTGGGTACCGTACGAACCCGACCACAAGGAGCACGACGATGGATTCGACTCGCAGCCACCGCTGGCGGGGCATCAATCACCTGGCGCTCGTCACGCACGACATGGATGCCACGGTGCGGTTCTACGTCGGGGTGCTCGGCATGCGGATCGTCGCAACCATCGGGACGCCGTCGTTCCGTCACTACTTCTTCGAGCTGGGGCAGGGGAACACGATCGCGTTCTTCGAGTACGCCGACGCGCCGTCCGAACCGTTCTCGAAGCCGGCCGGGATTCCGGACACCCGCGCCCCGCAGTTCGACCACGTCTCGTTCGACCTGGTGGACGAGGAGGCACTCGAAGACCTTCGCAAGGCGCTGCTCGACGCGGGCTCCGACATCACCGACGTCGTCGATCACGGCTTCCTCCGGTCGGTCTATTTCACCGATCCCAACGGCATCGCGCTGGAGGCGTCGTACTGGATCACCGACCCGACCGGGCACGCGGCGCTGTCCTTCGACGACGAACGCATCTTCGCCGATCCGGACCCGGTGCCGGCCGTGGCCGAACTCCAACGCGCCGGTGAGCTCGACCGGGTCCCTGCGACCCGCCTCGTCGATGCGCCGACCTCACGCATCGACGACTGGTCCGCTCCAACTCCGTAGCGAAACCCCCGGATCCCGATCCGGCCCCGCGCCGGGGCACCGGCACCGCGCGGCCCCGTACAGTGCGGGGGTGACCGCACCGGTGATCATCGAAGCCGCGCTCAACGGGATCACCTCCCGTGCGCACAACCCCCGGGTGCCGGTGCAACCCGACGAACTCGCCCGCGACGCCGTCGCGTGCGTCGACGCCGGCGCGACCATCGTCCACACGCACGCCCACAACCTCGGTGCGCCCGTCGACGAACTCGTCCAGGCCTACGCGGACTGCTACGAACCCGTGCTCGCGGCCCGCCCCGGCACCGTGCTCTACCCGACCGTCGGCCTGGGGACGTCCGCGGCGGCCCGTCACCAGCACGCCATCGAGCTGGCGACGAGCGGGCTGATCCGCCAGACCTTCGTCGATCCGGGATCGGTCAACCTCGGCGGTGCCGAGCCGGACGGCCTCCCGCCACCGATCGACTACGTGTACACGAACTCGTTCCTGGACATCCGCTACGGGTTCGACCTCTGCGTCCGGCACGATCTCGGCGCCAGCATCGCGGTGTTCGAACCCGGGTTCCTCCAAGTGGTCCTCGCCTACCACGAGGCCGGCGCGCTCCCGCCGGGCACGTTGGTCAAGCTCTACTTCGCCGCCGGCGGGTACCTCACGCGCGGGCGCGCGCTCTGGGGTGTGCCGCCGATCACCGAGGGGCTCGACCTCTACACCGCGATGCTCGGCGACACCGGAATCCCCTGGGCCGTCGCGCTGATCGACGGTGACGCGGTCGGCCACCCGCTCGTCCGCGACGCCCTCGAGCGGGGCGCCCATTTGCGCGTCGGCCTCGAGGACCAACCCGACGGACCCCACAACGCGGAGATCGTCGCCGCGGCCGCGGCCCTGTGCGCAGACGTCGGACGACCGGTGGCGACGCCGGCCGACACCGAGCGGCTGCTCGGTCTCGGGGCTCACGGCGACGCGTGATCGCGACGTTGCCGGTGATCCCGGGGCCGTTCACGGGCCTCGAGGTCCCGCGCCGACCGTCCGGCGCGGCGGTTGCTCGGTGGTCACGGCCCGAAGCGGTGGGGGCCGAGTTGAGCGCCGAGAAGTGTCCTTCGGCCCTACGAACCGGCGATCGGGACCCCTAGCTTCGACTTCGTCCGCACACGAGGGGGAAGCATGGGACACAGCAAGGACGGCAACCAGGTTCCGGTCGAGGCGGTTCTCCGGCGACCGTTCGATCGTCGCGACTTCTTACGCAACGCGGGCCGTGCGACCCTCGGTGTCGGGCTCCTCGGCGGCCTGACCGGTGTCGCCGCGGCGTGCACCGACAGCGGGAGCACCCCGGCCAAGAACGCCAAGCCGAACGCATCCGGTGGGGGCTTCTCCGGCATCTCGGGGACACTCAAGATCGGTGTCATCGTGCCGACCTCGGGCATCGGCCAGTTCCTCGGCGACATCGTCGGCCGATCCCTCGGCGCCGCCAAAAAGCACATCGAGAAGGCGGGGCTCGCGAAGGGCGTGACCGTCGACTACGAGATCGTCAACGCGCCCGCCGAGCAGTTCGCCGACGGCACGACCAAGGCCTACAACAAGCTCGTCGCGGACCCGAACGTGATCGGCATCCTCTGGTGCACGCCGGTCGGGCTGACCGAAGCGCTCCCACAGATCCGGCGGGACCAGATTCCGGTCCTCGCGGTCTACGCCGACCCCTACACCGACGGCACGCTGTATCCGAAGGGCGACGGACCGCGCAACGTGTTCCAGATGTTGCTGCCCGACTCGATGTCCTTCGACGCCATGTGCCGCTATGCCGCGCGTGATCGCCAGTACAAGAACACCGCGCTCATCTACGACAGCGTCACGCTCCCGGCGGCCAAGGACCAGTTCGAGCGCTCGACCAAGAAGGCGAAGCTCGACGTCGTGTCGGTCGAGGAGTTCAGCCTCTTCACCGGCGACTACGGCGCGCAGCTCCAGCGCATCAGCCAGGCCAAACCGCAGTCGCTGTTCGTGTGGGGCCTGTCCGACAACACCGCGACCATCGTGAAGAAGATCCAGGACCTCGGCGCCGGCTACGTCGACACCCCGACCGCGAAGTCCTCGACCTGGGCGCC
>JAENVU010000146.1 GCA_016650415.1 Acidimicrobiia bacterium | reverse complement strand
GTGGCGTGCGCTCCAGCACGGTCCCCCGCACGGAGCCGATCATCGGGAATCCCGGGCGAGCGCCGCCGCGACCGCGCGTTCGTAGCCGCCGGTCGGTGCGGTGTCGGCCGCCTCGGCCCGAGCGTGCATCGGGGCCGCCCACTGATGACACAGGGCCAGCGCGAGCGCATCGGCGGCATCGGGCGGTTGGGGCACGGCATCGAGCTTCAGGAGTCGCGTCACCATCGCCTGGACCTGCTCCTTGTCGGCGCCGCCGTGACCGGCGACCGCGAGCTTCACCTCGTTGGGGCTGTACTGGGTGACCGGAATACCGGCCCGAGCCGCGGCGACCAGCGCGAGTCCGCTCGCCTGGCCGACGGAGATCGCGGTTCGCGCGTTGTTCTGGAACAGCACCCGTTCCACCGCGACTGCCCGGGGCGAGAGTTCGGCCACCAGCGCCTCCAACTCTTCGGCCAGCTCAGCCAGCCGCTGCGGCAACGGATCGGCGGGGTCGGTACGAATCACGCCGTAGCTCACCGCGACGGCATCGGGTCCGTGACCCGCGACGGCGCCGTAGCCACAGCGGGAAACCCCGGGGTCAATCCCGAGCACGGGACCAGCGACATCGAACACGGGTTCGTACTCTAGGGGGCCATCGGCCTCAGCGCGCGGACCGCCGTCGCCGACGCCGCCGCACCAGCCACAGCACGATCACGACCAGCCCGACGCCCACGAGCGGAGCGAGTCGCTTCGCGACGGGGCTCCCACCCATCTCGAGCAGATCCACCGGCGTCGCTTCCGGCGAGTCGATCGTCCGCACGGTGATCGATTCGCCACTCCCCGACCCGTTGGTGGTGGGCGGTGCCACCGGGGCGCGCTCGGGAACCGTCTCGTCCGGATGCGCCTCGTCCGGATGCGCCTCGTCCTCGCCGGCCGCCGCTTCCGCCACCAGATCGACCACCGCACCGGAGAGCACATCGCGTTCGAGGTTCTCGACGAACTGGGCCAGGAGCTTGGCCGAGACGTCGGCCATGACTCCCCGACCGAACTGCGCCACCTTGCCGGTGATGGAAAGGTCGGTCGCGACCCGGACCTGGGTGCCCGTGCCATCCGCCGCCAACGTCATCGTGACCGTCGCACTCGCGTTGCCCTGGCCGCGGGTGTCCCGGCCCGTCCCGACGATGACCGCGGTATGGGTCGTGTCGTTGCGCTCGACGAAGTGCGCCGAACCCTTGTACTGCGCGGTGATGGGTCCGACCTTCACCTTGACGACACCGCGATACTCCTCGCCGGCGATCTCCTGCAGCTGGGCACCGGGGAGGCACGGGGCGATGCGCTCGATATCGAGCAGCATTCGCCAGGTCTCCTCGACGGGAAGCTCCACGCGGAAGGAATCCTCGATCTCCACTAGTTCTCCATTTCTCGTTCGATCCGAGCCAGGTCCTCGGCCGTGTCGATATCGTCGGGTCGCCCGGTGTCATCGCACGCAACTTCGACCGGCGGCACCGAGGCCATCAATCCCCGAGCGCCGACATCACCACGCAGGGTGCGCACCCGCGGCCAGAGTTCTCGGCCGATGAGCACCGGGTTCTGCCGCTGCCCTCCGTAGGTGGCGACGGCGAAATCTGCGCCCGCATCGTAGGCCGCGGCCAACCGGCGGTACGCGTCCGGACCGACGAGCGGCTGGTCGGCCAGGCCGACGCACACCGCCCCGACCTGGCGCCAGCCCTCGAGGGCTCGCACCAACGATCGCAGACTGTGCGCGATACCCAGCCGAGCACCCGGTGCGCGAACGACATCGACGCCCGCCGGCAACACCGACTCGATCGCGAGTGCGAACTGGGAGACCACCGTGAGGACCGGTCGGAGTTCAGAGGCCACGGCCGCGTCCACGGCATGGCGCACGAGTGGCGTGCCCCGGAGTTCGGCGAGCACCTTGCCACCCCCGAATCGGCGGCCCCGGCCCGCCGCCAGGATCCCGATCGCGACCCCACCCCGCGGCTGGGAACTCAGGCGATTGCCTCGAGGGCGCGTCGCGTGAGCACCCGCGCGAGATGGGCGCGGTATTCGGTGCTCGCGTTGATGTCGGCCGACGGGTCGGTACCCTCGGCCGCGGCCTGCGCCGCGTCGGCCACCGCGGCACCACCGGCCAGCGCGGCTTCGACTCCTCGCGCCCGCAACGGAATCGCACCCATGTTGACGAGTCCGACTCGGGTGGTTCCACCGGCCCGGACGGCGACCGACCCGACGATCGCCCAGTCCTGGGCCCGGCGGTTGAACTTCTGGTACGAGAAACCCTCCGGCCCCGATTTCGGCACGCGGATTTCGGTCAGCAGTTCGTCGGGGGCGAGCGCGGTCTCGAGGAACCCCTTGAAGAAGTCCGTCGCCGCGACGACCCGTTCGCCCTCGGCCCCGCGAATCACGAAGTCGGCATCGAGGGCCAGGAGCACCGCCGGGAGATCACTCGCCGCGTCGCCGTGGGCCACGGACCCACCGATCGTTCCCCGGTGGCGGACCTGGTTGTCGCCGACTTCCGCCGCGACGGTGCGCACGACGGCGCACTCGGCCGCGAGGAGCGCGTTCGTCTCCAGATCCCGGTGGCGGGTCAGTGCGCCGATGGCCACGTGATCGCCGCCGTCGCGTACGTACCGGAGTTCATCGAGCCGGCCGGCGTCGACGAGCACGCTCGGCACCGCGAGCCGGAGTTTCATCAACGGCAGGAGCGACATGCCCCCGGCCAGGATCTTGGCCTCGTCACCGTGTTCGGTGAGCGTTGCGAGCAACGCGTCGACGGAATCGGCCCGCACGTAGTCGAAGGCTGCGGGGATCACCGGGCCGCCTTCATCGGGCTGCCTTCATCGTGTTCGCGGCACCGAGCACCGCGGCCACGATGTTCTGGTACCCGGTGCAGCGACACAGGTTGCCTTCGAGGCCGAGTCTCACCTCGCGATCGGTCGGGTCGGGATTCTCGTCGAGAAACCCGACTGCGGCCATGATCATCCCCGCGGTGCAGTACCCGCACTGGAGTCCATGGTGCTCGTGAAACGCCTGCTGGACCGCGTGCCAGTTCGGCCCGTCGGCGAGTCCTTCGATCGTGGTCACGGTCGCGCCGTCGGCCTGCGCGGCGAGCATCGTGCAGGACTTCACCGACTCGCCGTCGACGAGCACCGTGCAGGCGCCACAGCTCGACGTGTCGCACCCGACCTTGGTACCGGTGAGCCCGGCGGACTCCCGCAGGTACTGCACCAGCAGCGTGCGGGGCTCGACCTCGTGGCTCTGCCCGCCGCCATTGACCGTCATCGCGATCTGCATGCCGGGATACTGCCAGATCGCGACGGGACGGAGGCGCTACAGCTCGGCCAGGATCTTGGCGAGGGCCTTCGGCTTCTTGAAGATGGCCTTCACGGTGCCTTGGTAGCGATACCGCACGACGCCGGCTTCGTCCACGATGAAGACCGACCGCTTGACCGGGACCGCCTTGTTGCCCTTCACCCCGAACGACTCGGCCACCGTCAGATCGACGTCGGCAAGGAGCGCGAAGGGGAAGTTCTCCTTGGCGATCCACTTCTCGTGGCTGTCCACGTCCTGGGGTGAGATGCCGAGCACGACCGCGCCGGCTTGCTCGAACTCCGCGATGTCATCGCGGTACGAGCGAAGTTGAATCGTTCAGCCAGGGGTGAAATCACCGGGGTAGAAGGCAATGACCACCTTCTGACCGCGGAACTCCGAGAGCGTGTAGTCGCGTCGCGTCTCGCCGGCGATCCCGGGAAGGGTGAAGTCCGGGGCGGCATCGCCGACCTGCGGCCCACTCATCGCGACGTCCTGCTCGCGGAGTCGGGGTTCACCACATTGCCGCTTCGAGCACGGACTCCGGGATGTCGAAGTTGGCGTAGACGTTCTGGACGTCGTCGTGTTCCTCCAGCGCGTCGATCACCCGCAGGACCGACTTCGCAGTCGCCGCATCTTCGAGCGGCACGCTCTGCTGGGGCAGCCGGGTCAGGTCGCAGCTCACGAACACGATGCCGGCAGCTTCGAGCGCGGTGCGCACCGCCGCGAGATCGGTCGCCGGGGTGACGACCTGCCACGTTTCGCCGTGGTCCTCCACGTCTTCGGCGCCGGCCTCGAGGACGACCAGCATGAGGTCGTCTTCGTTGGTGGCGGTCTTCGCGATCAGCACGACACCCTTCCGGTCGAACTGCCACGACACCGCGCCCGGCTCCGACAGCGATCCGCCGTTGCGGGTGAAGATGTTCTTGACCTCGGATCCGGTTCGGTTCCGGTTGTCGGTCAACGTCTCGACCAGCACCGCCACACCGTGGGGTGCGTAGCCCTCGTAGTTGACCTCCTCGTAGCTGACGCCTTCGAGTTCACCGATACCGCGCTTGATCGCCCGTTCAATGTTGTCCTTCGGCATCGACGCGTCGCGCGCCTTCTGCACCATGGTCCGCAGCGTCGGGTTGCCCTCGATGTCGCCACCACCCTGGCGGGCCGCAACTTCGATTTGTCGAGCGAGTCGGGCGAAGACCTTGCCGCGGGCGGCATCGGCCGCGCCCTTCGCGTGCTTGATCGAATGCCACTTGGAATGGCCAGACATCTAGGCAACCTCCTGCAGGAACCGCTCGTGAACTCGGAAGTCTCCGGCGAGCTCGGGATGGAACGCACTGACCCACACGCGGCCTTCACGGGCGAACACCGGACGCCCATTGTGCTCCGCCAGAACCTCGACCGCACCTCCGACCGTTTCGATGGCCGGGGCCCGGATGAAGACCCCGCGAAAGGTCCCGCCGGGGAGGCCCGAAACATCGAGGTCCGCCTCGAAGGAATCCCGCTGGCGACCGTAGGCATTCCGGCGGGCCACGATGTCGATCGCGTCGAGTGGTACCTGATCGGCGCGGCCGTCGAGCACCTCGTGGGCCAGCACGATCAGCCCGGCGCAGGTCCCGAGGACGGCAAGCCCGTCCGCGATCGCTGCGGCCAACGGCTCGCGGAGTCCGGCCGAGTCCAGCAGGTGCTGCATCGTCGTCGACTCCCCGCCGGGAATCACCAGCAGGTCGATCGCCGCGAGCTGTTCGGGGGTACGGACATCGACCGTCTCCGCGCCCAGCGTGGAGAGAATTTCCCGGTGCTCGCGGAACGCACCCTGGAGTGCGAGGACCCCGGCCTTCACCAGCCGCGGTCGGCAAACGTGACGTCGAGCTGGCCGATCTCGGCGCCGGGCATGGCCGCGCCGAGCCCACGGGACACCTTGGTCACGATCGACGCATCGGCGAAGTGGGTGGTGGCCTCGACGATCGCCTTGGCCATGACGTCGGGCTGTTCGCTCTTGAAGATCCCCGAACCGACGAAGACGGCCTGGGCGCCGAGCTGCATCACGAGCGCGGCATCGGCGGGGGTGGCGATGCCGCCCGCGCAGAACATCGGGACCGGCAGTTCGCCGCGGGTCGCGACTTCCTGAACGAGATCGAGCGGCGCCTGGAGTTCCTTGGCCCACCCGAACAACTCCTCCGGGCTCGCGGTGGTCATGGCGCGGATGTCGCCGAGGATCGAGCGGAGGTGGCGCACGGCCTCGACGATGTTGCCGGTGCCGGCCTCACCCTTGGAGCGGATCATGCACGCGCCCTCGCTGATGCGACGCAGCGCCTCACCGAGGTTGGTCGCGCCACACACGAACGGCACCGTGAACGCCCACTTGTCGACGTGATACGCCTCGTCGGCCGGGGTCAGGACTTCCGATTCGTCGATGTAGTCGACGCCGAGCGACTGGAGCACCTGGGCTTCGGCGAAGTGACCGATCCGACACTTGGCCATCACCGGGATCGTGACTGCGGCCTGAATACCTTCGATCATCGCCGGGTCCGACATACGAGCGACTCCACCGTCGCGACGGATGTCGGACGGGACCCGTTCGAGGGCCATGACGGCGGTCGCCCCGGCGTCTTCGGCGATCCGGGCCTGCTCGGCGTCGACGACGTCCATGATGACCCCGCCGCGCAACATCTCGGCGAGACCACGCTTGACGCGCGCCGTGCCGATGTCAGGAGTGTCGGATCCGCTCATTGACCACCTCGATGAGAACCTGCGTGACCCACCGATGCTACCGGCGGCGGCCGTCAGATCTTTATCTACTTGTTCGGCGGGGTGGACGCGGGAGCAGGGAGCACCGTGATCGGATAGCTCGGATCCGGGAGTTCGACCCAGGTGGGTCCGGGCGTCAGTTTGATCGGCTTCCCGTTGGGGTCGACGAACGTGATGCGCTGCGCCTTGTCGGACCGACTCCAGGTCCCGTTGATCACGGCACCATTCGTGAAGATCTGCACCGGACCTTCGCCGACGAGTTGGGCCTCGGCACCGATCCGACCGACACCTCCCGCGTAGGCCACGGGCAGCACGACCACGTTCTTCGGCGCGATTTGCGCGCCCGACTTCGCGACGAACGGGCCGGCCGCCGTCGAGCGGAGCCAGGTTCCCGTGCCACCGTCCCAGGTGTAGGTCGGCGCGAACTCACGGTTGGAGAATCCGATGGTGACGCCCGCCACCGCGATGCCCTGGGTCGACACCGTGCGGACGTAGTCGAACAGCGGCGGCGGGGGCGCGGGAACGCCACCCACCGTGAAGAGTTGGGGCGGGCGCGCGTACAGGTTGTGGGGTGCGGATCGAGCCGAGTCTCGGAACATCGCGCTCCCGGCGCGACTTTCGTCGACCAGGGTCACCGGCGCTTGGGTGATCCCGTCGATCGCGTACTTCGCGCCCCCCGAGAACGCGAACACTCCCCCGACCGGCCACACGATGAGCGGGTCGGTGAGCCGCACGGACCGCACCGGGCCGACGACCTCGGGAGCCTGGGATTGGAACATCGCGAGGAATCGGGTCGCTTCCCCTTCGACGACTTCGTCCCAGACGATGTCGGCCTGATCGATCCCGGTCTGGGGTCGGGCCAGGCTGCTGTCGTTGTCGATCTTGATGGACACGACCGGCCGTGACTGGGCCGCACCGGAGGGATCCGGGAGCCCGGTCAATGGCGCCACCGGAGGCGGTGCCGTCGTGGTCGTGGTGGACGGCTTCGCCTTGGTCTTCGCCTTCGCGCTGCCACTGCTACTACAGGCGCCGAGAGCGAGCACCACGATCAACACCACGAGCGGTGTCCGGAGCAGCCCGGGAGCGACAAAGGAGCGACTCCGGGTGCGCAGGGCACTCGCTGCGGCGCGGATGCGACGCAGAAGTGAAGGACGATTCACATTGCCTCCAGGGCGGCGATCCGCTCGGCGAGCGGCGGGTGGGTATCGAATTTGCGATTGAGCCGGTTCCCGCGCGCGGTGGCGCCGGGGGCCTTGTCGTTGTCGCGTTCGAGCGGGCTCTCGATCCAGAGTTGGGCCGTTGCCCGCGTCGCGTGGTGCACGACGGTCTGATCGGCCTGCAGCTTCTTGAGGGCCGAGATGAGCCCGGGCGGGTAGCGCGTCAGCTGGACGCCCGACGCGTCGGCGAGCAGTTCCCGCCGCCGGCTCACGGCGAACTGCATCAGCTGAGCCGCGAACGGTGCGAGGACCAGCAGCGCCATCGCGAGAATGGCGAGAATGGCGCCGGCCCCGCCGCCGTTGTTGTTGTCCCGCCGGTTGGAGCGACCACCGAACCACATGAACCGCAACCCGAGGTCGGCCATGAGGGCCACCGCCCCGACCGCGGTCACGGCGATCGTCGACACGAGGATGTCGTAGTTGCGGACGTGGCTGAGCTCATGGGCCAGCACGCCTTCGAGTTCGACCCGATTCATGATCGCCAACAGTCCCGTGGTGACCGCGAGCGCCGCGTGCTGCGGGTTCCGCCCGGTCGCGAACGCATTGGGAGCCGGGTCGTCGACGATGTAGAGGCGGGGCTTCGGAAGCCCCGCCGCGATACAGAGGCCTTCGACCAGGTTGTGGTAGCGGGCGTATTCCGGTCCGTCGGCCGGCTTGGCTCGACTCGCTGCCAAGGCGATCTTGTCGGACGTGAAGTACGACGTCCACGCCATCGCGATGGCGATCCCGATCGCGATGGGCACGATGGCCACTCCCGCTCGGAATAGGAGTCCCAGCGCGACGGCCACTGCCGCGATCAGGAACACGAACGCAGCCAGCATCAGGAACGTGCGGCGCTTGTTGCGCGCGATTTGTTCGTACATGCCCACGGGGACGGCTCTCAGACGACGGGGCTAGAACTGGACGGAGACAGGGCCCTGCTCCGTCGGGTCACCCTCGAAGTACTCGCGGGGCGTGAAGTTGAACGTCCCGGCCAACACATTGGCGGGAAACGCCTGGATCTTGTTGTTGTAGCCGAGCACGGAGTCGTTGTAGAACTGCCGCGAGTAGGCGATCTTGTCCTCGGTTGAGGTGAGTTCCTCCTGCAGGGACAAGAAGTTCTGGTTCGCCTTGAGGTCCGGGTAGGCCTCGGCGACCGCGAACAGGCTCTTCAGCGTGCCGCTCAGGGCGTTTTCCGCCTCGGCCTGGGCATGGGGCGTCGCGTTCTCCGCGTTGATGGCGTTGGCCCGAGCCGCGGTCACGGCTTCGAACACACCCTTCTCGTGGGCCGCGTAGCCCTTGACCGTCTCGATCAGGTTCGGGATCAGGTCGTGGCGGCGCTTCAGTTGCACCGCGATCTGGGAAAACGCATTGTCGATGCGGTTGCGAGTCCGGACCAGGCCGTTGTACGTCACGATGACGAAAAGGACCAGGAGGACCACCACCACTGCGATGATGATGCCAATAACCATGAATGCTCCTCAGGGGGCGATCGTGCCCGCCATCGTAGGTGGGTTCAGGCCCGGATCGAGGGCATCCCCGACCCGCCGACGGCGATCGCCATCTCGTAGACCTCGACGTAGCGTTCGGCGAGCCGGTGGAGGGAGAAGTCCCCGACGTGCTCGGATGCGGCCGTTTCCAACCCGGCGCGCAACCGGTCCGAATCGAGCAGGCGCCGCAGCGCCACTCGGAGCGCATCCGGGTCGTCCGGCGCCACGAGCAGCGCGTCGACTTCGTGGTGGGCGACGTTGCGATACCCGGGAATGTCCGATGCCAACACCGCGGTGCCCGCCGCCATGCCCTCGAGCAGGACGATCCCGAAGGATTCCTGCCCGACCGCCGGCGAGCAGAAGATCGTCGCGCCCCGGAGGCGGGCGAGTTTCTCGGGCTCGGAGATGCGGCCCAACCATTCGACATCGGGGGTGTGGCGCCCCATGAGCCCCGCCGTCTCCGGCCCGTCCGACGCGACCCACAACACCGCATCCCGGTCGAGGCCCGTCCAGGCATCGAGGAGCACTCCGAGACCTTTCCTCGGCTCGTGGCGACCGAGAAACAGCACGCTGGGCCGAGGCGCCGGCCACGGGTTGACCTTGGCGAACGCATCGATGTCCACACCATTGGGCAGTACGAGATACGAACCGCCGAGCGCGGCTTCGGCCATTTCCCGGGCATCCGGGCTGACCGCGACCCGCACCGCGAGCCGCCGGGCCGCCGTCTCGGCGATCTTGCGCAACGCCTTGTAGGCCGGCGAGCCGGCCTCCCCGGCGGCGTGGAAGGTCCCGACCTTGGGGATGTCGCTCCCCAAGAGGGCCGCACTCGTCGGCCCCGGGACGAGCGGCTCGTGGAGGTGGAGCACATCCGGCGCAAACGCCCGCAACGCTTCGAGGGTGCGATCCGAGGCCACGCGCTGTTCCTCGGCCATGGGTGAGATCGAACCGTTCGCCGAGAACCCGACCGTCGCCCCCACGGTCGTGACCCCCGGTTCGGGCGGAGGTCCGTCGGTCGGACCGATGACCCGTGCGTCGACCCCGATGGCGCGCAGGGCGCGCGCCAGGCCGAGTACTTGACCCTGCACGCCCCCCGGGACGGAGAGCGAATAGGGACACAGCAACGAGACGCGCATCACACTGCCGCCGAATTGTTCGCGCCCTCGGGGTGGTCGCTCGGCCAGTTGGGCTGCATGACGTGCCACTGTTCAGGCGCCATGCGGACCAACTCTTCGAATCGACGAGCGAGGTGCTGGGTGATGCGCGTCACGTCCTCCCGCAGGCGACCCTGCCGTTCGGCCGGCAGCGGTGCTTCGATCTTCACGAAGTGATGGCCGTGCGGCCGGAAGTAGACGGCGGCCGGGATGAGCGCGGCCCCGCTGCGCACCGCCAGGGTCGCCGGACCCGCCGGCAGCGTGGTCTCCTCGCCGAAGAACTCGACCGGTACCCCGTCGCCCGCGAGGTCCCGGTCCGCGAGCAGACACACGACCCGGTTCGATCGCAGTGCCTGGACGACGTCGGCCGCGGCCGACGGGCCGAGCGGGATCACCTCCATACCGATCGCGCGCCGAACCTCGGCGAACCACTCGAAGAGTTCCGGTGGCTCGACCGCTTCGACCACGACGGTCGGCGCGAGTCCTCGACCCGCCAGCCAGGCGGCGGCGAAATCGAACCCACCGACGTGGGGCAACGCCAAGATCACACCGTTCCCGCGTTCGAGGGCATCGGTGATGTGATGGAACCCCACCGACGTCACCCGCTCCTCCACCGAACCCCGGGCATCGTTCGGCAACCGGAACAGTTCCAACCAGTAGCGACCGTACGACGCGAACGTGTCCGAGACCGCTCGCTCCAACGCCATGCCATCGAGTGCGCCGTCGGTCGCACGCTGGAGGTTGCGCCGCACGATCCGCCGCCGGCTGCCCGAGATCGGGGTCAACGCGAGGGCGCGACCGGTGGTCTCGGCGATCGGCGTGGCGACCGCGGACGGAAGCGCGTTGGCCACGGCGGCACCCACGCGGTACGCCAGATACGACGGCGATGGGATCGCCACTGGGCTAGGGACGGCTCCGGCGCGTGGTTCGCACCGCGCGTCGACCCGCGGGACGATCCATCGAACGCCAGCGGCTGACCGGTGCGTCGCTCTCGCCGGTTCGGGCCCGCCGATGCCGGCCGGTCGCCGCGGGCGGACGCGCCGGCAGATCCGCGGTGGCCTGCTTCCACACCATCAGGAACCGATGGACCGCGGTGACGGCCATCAACGCGACCATGATCCAGAGCACGGGCACCAGCACATCGAATGCGAGTCCGATGCCGAGCATCACCATCCGCTCGGCTCGCTCCATCAGCCCGCCACGCGCGTTGTATCCGAAACCTTCGGCCTTGGCCCGTTCGTAGGAGATCAACATCGCGAGTGCGACCGCGGTGAGCGCCAGGACGGGAAGTCGCCCACTGTCGCGTCCGAGATACCAGGCCACACCACCGAACACCACGGCGTCGGACGCGCGGTCGATCACCGAATCGAAGAACGCGCCTCGTGAGGACACCCGGCCCGACGTCCGGGCCACGGAGCCGTCGAGCAGGTCGACCAACCCGCTCAACGTCAGACCGATGACGCCCCACACCAGATGACCGGACGCGACGAAGAGCGCGGTCGCGATCGACAGCGCCAAACCAGTCAACGTCAGGACATCGGGGCCGACACCCAGATTGAGCAGGCCGCGTCCGATGGGGTTGAGTCCGCGCGTCACGGTGGCGCGCAGACGGCCGTCGAGCATGTGCGTTCGCACTCCCTCAGGTGGTGACGACGAAGCAGTCACGGTACCACCGACCCATCGCGGAGCCCGGTATGACCACGCCGCGTGAGCTTTCGCGAGCCTGACCCTCGGACCTCAGCCCGATGGGGCGGCCTTCGGAGCGATCAGGTGCGCGACCGGGCCGCCGGGCGGGCCATCGACGCTGAAGACCTGGACGAGGTTGCGGCCGGTGTGAAACAGCCGAGGCACCAGGGTGCCCCAGAACTCGACCTGATCCGCGCCCGGCGCGCGGTAGGCCGCGCTGAGACCGGCCACCACGCCGTTCACCACGATGGCCAAGCGCGTACCGGGGTCGACACCACCCAGCACCCCGTGGATTGCCGCAAACGGCGTCTTCGCCTGGGTCTGATCGACCGCGAGGTAGCGCAACGGGCCGTCCAAGGTGACGTCCGCATCGGGAACCGGAGGGCCGACCCGTCCGGTCAGGGGGGCACCCAACAGGTCGTCGTCGATCCCGGTCCCGAAGACGCGAAGATCCGCGAAGTCGTTCGGCGGAGCGGCCTGCGCCTGCTGGACCTGAGCCCAGGCCGCCGCGCGGTCGAGGTGGAGGAAGGACTCACCCGATGGCGGGTGCACCGTGCTCCGCGACCAATCGAACATCGGGAACGTCCGAGCCTGCCGAGCAGATCGCGCCGGTCCGGTCAACGAACGTCCGTCGACCGACCAGGGGATGGTGACGCCCAGGTGCGATGCAATGGTGGGCAGCACGTCGATCGACTCGGCCGGGCGGTCATCGACACCGCCGGCGGTTTGTCCCGGGGCTTTGATCAGGAGCGGTGTCCACGCGATGTCGGCGGCGTTGGTCTTCGTGACCCCGCGGATCGGACCACCGGGCGCGAACGAGACACCGTGATCCGCGGTGAGCACCAACAACGTGTTGTCCCACTCCCCGATCGCTCGGAGTCGCTCGACGACGCGACCGATGAACGTGTCGGTCGCCTGCACCTGGAGCAGGTGTCGGACTCGCGCCAGGGCGGCGACCTGACCGTTGGCCCAGTTCTGGCCGTGGAGACCGTTCGTGTGCGCCGGGAGCGCGGCGTAGTCCTGGCCGGTCGGCAAGTAGTGCCACGGGAAGTGCGGCAGCAAGACGTGCAGGAAGTCCAACTGCGGACCGGTGCTCGGTCCCAACGAGTTGAGGAACCCGTTGGCCGTGAGCATCGCCTGCACGTCTTCCCCACCGAGCCCCCCGAAGCCCGGCCCGGCCCGGTTGGCGGGGTCCGCGAAGTCACCCCAGATCTTCGCGGTGTCGCGCAGCATGCCCCGCACACCGGGATGCACACCGAGCGCGCGGTTCTGCGCGGCGCAGGACGTGCGCGGGCACAACCGCGTCACCGATTCCCGAACGTTGAGGTGGTAGCGACCACCCAGCAGCGTGAAGAGGTTGTGCGGATGCTCCGCCGCCACCGGCACCCGATCGCCCGAGCTCGGGAGCTGGCCGGTCAGGATCGCCGGCAC
>JAENVU010000145.1 GCA_016650415.1 Acidimicrobiia bacterium | reverse complement strand
TCCAGTAGTCGATCAACCTCGGAATGTGGGTCGCCCAGTCGGTCTCGGCTGTCTCGCCGAAGACGGGGCCCAGAAGATCGTCGAGCGCCACCTCTCGGTAGAAGTGGACGACGAGGTCGTGGATCTCGGCCCGGCGGTCCAGGTCTCGGACCCCGTGTTCGGGTGGGTTCGCAGGCAGGGCGGGCGGGGACACCGCGAGTCGCACCGGAGTGGATTCCGGTTCGGCGTCCTCGTTCGACGGGGACCCGTCCAGCAGACGGCGGAGGGAGCGGGCCATCTGATGGGCGCGCTGCTTTGCGGTGTCGGCGTTGGGGCCGTGGAACAGGTCGTCGACCGTCGTGTCGAAGAGTTCCAACCACCGTTGATAGTGGACCGGCTCGAACGGCGTGCGGGCGTGGACCGGCTCGTGGGCGCGCAGCGGGTTGCCCGTGTAGTCGCGCTCGCCGAGGAGCTGCCACGCCCAGAAGTCGCCCAGCTTCGGGAGGTGCACCGACCAGTCGACGTCGGCGCCCGAGAAGACCGGGCCGAGGACGTCGTCCATCGCGACCTGCCGGTAGAAATCGCGCACGAGCCGATCGATGTCCTCGCGCGTCTTCAAGTCGTCGGTCATCGCGGGTTCTCGGTCTCGTAGTGGAGTCGTAGCCGGCAGTCGGCGCGCCGGGGATCACGCCGTTCGAGTTCGTCGACGACTGCGCCGGTGCGCTGCGCGAGCCCTTCGGCGATTCCCAGGTGGATGCCACAGACGCTGTCGGCGTCGGCGACCGCCGCGGTGCTGAAGGGGCAGTGCTGCAGGACGATCTCGGCCCGTCCCCGGCCGCGGTCGCGTACGACCGGGTCGAATCCCTGTCGGTCCATTGCCTCGACGATGAGCGCGACCGGATCGCCGTCCGGGGTCACTCCGAGTCGTTGACGTGCCGCGGCGCGCCGGCCGATCTGCTCGGGGCTCTCTCCCGTCCGAAGGATCTCGGCAAGGAGCACACTGAGCCGTTCGTACGGACCGGTGACACCCCACCTGCTGTCGGCTCCGGCGTCCAGTTCGTAGACGAGCCGAGGACGGCCGCGTCCCGACCTCGGCGCATGATCCTCGGTCAGGAGTTCGGCGCCGACCAGCTTCGCGAGGTGCTGTCGAACGGCGTTGTGATTGAGTCCGAGGAGCTCGGTGAGTTCGGCGACGTCGACCGGGCGGTGAGCGTCGGCGACGTGTCGGAAGATCTGGTGCCGGGTCGGGTCACCGAGGGCCCGCGCTTGGAGTTGGAGCGTCGTCACGGTCAGGGGACGAGCGCGACGATGCGCCGGTCGGCACGCTGCTGCTCGATGTGGGTCTCGACCTCGTCGAGATCCCGACCCATCGGTACATGTGCGAGTAACTCCAACAGTGCGTCCGCTCCGACGGATTCAGGTGCCAGTTCACAGAACGACGCGCCGAAGGCTGCGACGGCCTGGCCACCGGCGATCTCATGGATCGAGGCCGAGACGTGCGTCCCGTCCGGGACGGCGGCGAGGATGCCATCGCCGAAGCAGACGAGACGGTCACCGTCGACCGCGTAGCGGACCGGGTGCGCGACCCCGCCCGGCGGGTGAACCCAAACGGTGTGATGACTTCCGACTTCGACCGGCAATGGCATCGTGAGACCTCGTTTCGCACGGCGGGCTCTCGGAGACTTCGCCCGCACAGCTCTACTATATCTAGCAGCTAGTAGAAATATTGCGATTCAGGGTCCGCGGAGCAGATCGCCGGGCCGACCGCCGAGCACCTGGGTCGCCTCGGTGACGAGCCGGTGCACGACCTCGGCGGCAGATTCGACCCCGGTCACCAAGGAGGCTGCTTCACCGGCCCAGATCGCGCGCTCGTCGACCTCGCGCTCGGGCCCGAGCGCGAGGTACTCGTCGCGATGGTCCTTCGCCCACTCGCGGAGTTCGTCCTCGCGGCCGCGCCAGCGGGCCGCGAATGGGTTGGCCACGGCGCGACCCGAGACACCATCGGGCCAGGGCATCCCCGTGACGATGTCGAAGACGTCGGTGAGGACGGTGTCGTCGGCAGTCGCGGCAACGACGTGGGCGCGGTATCCGTCCGACACTCCGGATTCGGTCGTCGCGATGAAGCGAGTTCCGATCCAGACCGCCTCGGCACCGAGCATCAACGCCGCGGCGATCCCGCGTCCGTCCGCGATCCCGCCCGCGGCGATCGTCGGTATCGGCGCGACCGCGTCGACGACGGCGGGCACGAGCGGGAACGTCGAGACGAGGCCGGTATGTCCGCCGGCTTCGGTGCCCTGTGCGGTCACGACGTCGACTCCGGCCCGGGCCGCGCGTCGAGCGTCGGTGACTGTTCGGACCTGGCAGATGACGAGCGCGCCGGCCGCGTGCGCGGTGTCGACGAAGGGGGTCGGGTCGGCGAAGGAGTGCGCGATGATCCGGACTCCCTCGTCGAGTGCCACCGCCATCAGTTCGCCGGCCGACGGGAGATGACTGATGACACCGACGCCGAACGGTCGATCGGTCAGCTGGCGTGTGCGCCGGATCTGTTCGACGAGCCAGGGTGCACCGCCGCCGGTCGTCCCGCCGATGAGGCCGAGGCCACCCGCCTCCGAGACTGCGGCCGCGAGTTCGGCCGGCGCGTCGCCGCCTCCCATCGGGGCGTTGAGGATCGGATGCTCGATCTCGAATTGATCACATAACCGAGTGTGCAACTGCATGGATCTCGCCCCCTCGATACGCCTGGCGCGGCGTCCGTCGGTACGAGCTTCGCAGGTCCTTGTGCGCCACGTATTCCAGCAGCGAGCATCGATTCGCGACCGCGCTGGTCCACGGGATCGTGACGCCACCTCGCCCGATCCTTCCGTAACCGGAGGCCGCTCAGTGGGCGGCGACCCGGGCGACGAGAGGCATGGCCCGCACCCGTTTGCAGAGCGGCGTGAGCCAGCGGTCGGCGAGTGGGATTCCGGCCGCGGCCACGAGGCCGCCGAACGCGAGTCCCGCCAGGACCTGTCTCTTATACACATCTGACG
>JAENVU010000144.1 GCA_016650415.1 Acidimicrobiia bacterium | reverse complement strand
GACTGCAGTGTGGGCGATTTGGTACGGTGCGCATCTTCCCCTGAGTACTTCCTCCGTTGGCCCACTCGCGCCCGGAGGCAGTCATGCAACCGATCACGTCCTATCCGCCGCGTCCGCCCGTCCGGGGTGTCGGCGCCTGGCTCGAAATCCTTCGCGACCGGTTCGCCGACCCTCGCGTGCGGGTCGGCGCGGTCCTGCTCGTCGCCGGCATCGCCGGATACTTCTGGTACCAAGTCGGTCAGGACCAGGCTGCGGCGGCGCTGCCCGGCGCGCCCGCGGCGGCGACTGCGAAGGCTCCGCGCGCCGGTTCGGGGCCGACGACGACCACCTTGCCACCGGTGTTGGTCCACGTGGCCGGCGCGGTGGTGCACCCCGGGTTGGTGCGGGTGGCGACGGGCGCGCGGGTGGCCGACGCGATCGACGCGGCCGGTGGTGGGCTCGCCGACGCCGACCTGGACCGGTTGAACCTGGCGGCGAAGGTCGTAGACGGTCAACGGATCCCGGTGGCGAAGGTGGGCGATCCGGCGACGAACGGTGGCGTGGATCCTTCGACGGCCGGTGGTGGCATCGGCGTCGACGGAACTACGACGGCGGGCGCCGAACCGGTCAATCTCAATACGGCAACGTCGACGGAACTCGAGACGCTGCCGGGGATCGGGCCGAGTTTCGCCGCCGCGATCATTCGTGAGCGCGAGCGGCGCGGCGGGTTCACCAGCATCGATCAGTTGCGAGACGTGCGGGGGATCGGCGAGAAGCGCTTCGCGGACCTCAAGCCGCTCGTCAGCGTGTGAAGGCTCCGCTCGCGTTGGTCGCCGCCCTCGCGACCGGGGTGCTGCTCGGCGACGCGCTCGGTCCGGGATCGGCGCGAACGCTGCTCCTCGGTGCGATCGTCGGGATCGGCCTGGGGTTCCGATGGCGGGCCACCGCATGGGGGCTCGCGGTCGCGACCGTCGCGATGTTGCTGCTGGGTATCGCGGTCGAGCAACGGGCTGCGCACGGCCTCGTGGTGTCGCCGCTCGCGACCGCAACCGAGCAACGGGCCCGCGGTGAGGCGGTGTTGGTCTTGACCGAAGACCCCGACGGTCCGCAGTTCCAAACCGAGGCCGTCGCCCGGGTGGAATCGTTCCGATCGCGTGACGCCGGCGGCCGTCGTGTGCTCGCCACTGCGACGGGGGACGTGAAGAGCGGGCTGGGCGTCCTCGATGCCGGTGATCGACTGCGGGTGTCGGGATCGTTCGAACCGCTTCATGGCTATTCGACCCGGCTGCGGTGGCGACACGTGGTCGCCGAGTTCCACGTCGACGACGTGATCGCGATCGCGAGACCCGACAGCCCCTGGTATCTCATCGCCAACCAGGCTCGGGACGTCGTGACCCGTGGGAGTCGGGTGTTGCCCTCGACGCCGCGCGCACTGTTGTCCGGGTTTCTGTTGGGGGACACGCGTGCAATTCCCGACGATCTGGTCAACGACTTTCGGGATGCGGGCCTGAGCCATCTCCTCGCGGTATCGGGCGCCAACGTCGCGTTCGCGCTCGCCATCGCGGAACCGGCACTGCGACGGCTGCGACGCGGTCCTCGCTTCGTCGTGGGGATCGGCGTGATCGCGCTCTTCGGCACGATGACGCGCTGGGAACCGTCGGTGCTGCGCGCCTCGGTGATGGCCGGGCTGGTCATGCTGGCGCGGGCCATCGGTCGCCCGGCCGACGCCGCCCGGGTCCTGGTCGTCGCGGTGACCGCCCTGTTGGTGGCGGATCCGTTCTTGTTGCATTCCGTCGGGTTCCTGTTGTCCTGTGGCGCCTGTGCCGGAATCGTCGTCGGCTCCCGAGCGATCACCGGCTGGCTGCGTGGTCCGGGCTGGTTCTGCGAAGCGCTGGGTGTGACGACCGCGGCCCAGATCGGCGTGGCCCCCGTCATCCTCACCACGTTCGGCACATTGCCGCTGGTCGCACTGCCGGCGAACCTGCTGGCCGCGCCGTTCGTGGGTCCGCTGACCGTCTGGGGGTTGGTGGCGAGCGTGGTGGGGGCGCTCCTCGGCCGCAGCGCGGCGCTGTGGTTGCAGCTTCCGACGCTGACCATGTTGCGGTCGGTCGAGGTCATCGCGCGTACCGCCGCGACCGTTCCGCTGGAGGTCGATGGTCGGACGACGCTCGTCGGATCGATCCTGTTCGTCGTGGGATATGTGTTCAACCGAGCCCGTCGCGTCCACCCCGGTAGGCTCCGAATCCGTGGGCGGCGTGTACATCGTGAAGGGAAGCGACCCGGTCCTGCGCAATCGGGAACTGTCCACCCTCCTTGATGGACTGGTCGGCACCGACGACCGCTCGTTCTGCGTCGAGGAACACACCGTCCCCGGCAAGGCCACGGCCACAGGCGACGAGGACGACGAGTCCACCGACGACACCGGCGGTGCCGACGCGATCGTGACCGCGATCGTGAACGCGGCGCAGAGTCCGCCGTTCATGACGGCCCGCCGCATCGTCGTGGTCCGCGACTATGAGGCATTGCCGGCCGGTGCGTGTGCCCCCATCGTCGACGTGATCGGGGATCTGCTCGACACCACTGATCTCGTTTTTGTCGCCGGCGGCGGTCGGGTCGTGAAGGCACTCGGAGACGCGTTGAAGGGTGCCAACGTGCGGGGCGGGACGGCCGAGAAGATCAACGACGTGCTCCAGCGCGAGTTGGATCGGGCCGGATTGAGCATGAAGGCCGACGCGGCCCGGACGGTGGCGGAACACCTCGGCGACGACGCCGGCCGCCTGGGTGGGCTCGTGGACCTCTGGGCATCCACCTATGGCGGCGGCCATCGGCTCGAACTCGACGAAGTGACGCCGTACCTGAACGAGTCCGGCGCGGTTCGGCCCTACGTGTTGAACAACCACATCGAAGCGGGCGATGTGGCGAGCGCGCTCGAAGTCCTCGATCGGCTGCTCACGGTGACGAGCCCGACCCAGCCCAAGCCGCTGCACCCGCTCCAGGTGCTCGGCATTCTCTCGGGCCGGTACCGGAAGCTGGCGCGACTCGACTCGGACACGGTGGTCACCGTCGACGACGCCCATCGCGTGTGGGGCGGGAAAGGGTCGACGTTCCCCGCGAAGAAGGCGCTCGATGCAGCCCGCTCACTCGGACCCGGGGGGTTCGCCCCGGCGTTCGACATCCTGCACCGCGCCGACATCCAACTCAAAGGCGCCAGCGGATTACCGGAAGGCACCGTGCTCGAGATCGCGGTGGCGCGCCTCGCCAACCTGCATCGGGGCGGGAGTGGGCGGGGAGCGGGAAGTGCGCGACGGCCGGCGGGCCGGTCGCGGTCCTAGCTCTGCTGGGCGCGGTTCGCGGCCTTCATGAGGCGCGAGGTGCGGCGAGCGGCCGCGTTCTTGTGGAGGACGCGCTTGGTCGACGCTTTGCCGAGCTTCTTCTGCGCCCGGGTCACGGCATCGGTGATCGTCTCGTCGCCGTTGGCGATGGCGGTGCGGGCCTGCTTGACCCGGGTCTTCAGCTCAGAACGGACCGCAACGTTGCGCACGCGGCGCTTCTCGTTTTGACGGTTCCGCTTCTTCTGACTCTCGATATTTGCCACGGTGCGAAGAATCTCCCAA
This sequence comes from Acidimicrobiia bacterium, assembly GCA_016650415.1. Taxonomy (GTDB): domain Bacteria; phylum Actinomycetota; class Acidimicrobiia; order IMCC26256; family JAENVU01; genus JAENVU01. The sequence goes on along the minus strand of JAENVU010000144.1, from coordinate 7,871 downwards.
AGGCGTTCGAAGAACCCGGGAACGATAGCAGTCCGCCCCGATCGAGGGCCGCACGGAGCGCTCGGACCGGTGGTTCGGGGCTCGGGCGGGTTCACGGGGGAGAATGGGGGTGTGTCCGACCTCTCCCGGTTCCGCAACCTGTCGATCGTCGCGCACGTGGACCATGGGAAATCCACGCTCGCGGACCGGTTTCTCGAGCTTTCCGGCGCGGTCGAGGCGCGGGACATGCGGGCCCAGTACCTCGATTCGATGGACATCGAGCGCGAACGCGGGATCACGATCAAGGCCCAGAACGTCCGGATCAACTGGGCCGGCCACGTCGTCAACCTGATCGACACCCCCGGCCACGTCGACTTCGGCTACGAGGTGTCCCGCTCCCTCGCGGCGTGTGAGGGCGTCGTGTTGGTGGTCGACGCGAGCCAGGGGATCGAAGCACAGACGCTGGCGAACTGCTATCTCGCGATGGAACACGACCTCGCGATTGTCGCCGCGGTCAACAAGATCGACCTCCCCGCGGCCGATCCCGAACGGGTCTGCGGTGAGATCGAGAACGTTCTGGGTGTGCCCGCCGACGAGATCCTTCGCATCTCGGCCAAGTCCGGCCACGGCGTCTCCGAGCTGCTGGACGCGATCGTCGAGCGGATCCCACCGCCCGTCGGCAACGCCGAGGATCCCCTCCAGGCACTGATCTTCGATTCGATCTACGACCCCTACCGCGGCGTGATCTCGTCACTGCGGGTCTTCAACGGGACATTGAACTCGGGCGCGAAGGTGCGGTTCCTCCAAGCCGGCGCGACCCACGACGCGGAAGAGGTGGGCGTGCGCCTCCCGGTGCCGACCGCCGTCGCGTCGCTCGGCCCCGGTGAGGTCGGGTACCTCATCGCCGGCATCAAGGACGTCGGCCAAGCGCGGGTCGGTGAAACGGTGACGAGCGCCCAACGGCCGTCGGAACCGCTCGACGGGTATCTCGACCCCAAGCCGATGGTGTTCTGTGGTCTGTACCCGGTGGAAGGCGATTCGTACGCGGACCTGCGGGAGTCGTTGGAGCGGCTGCGGCTCAACGACTCGTCCTTCACCTACGAGCCGGAGACCTCGGGCGCACTCGGCTTCGGATTCCGGTGCGGCTTCCTCGGCCTCTTGCACATGGAGATCGTGCGGGAGCGGCTCGAACGGGAGTACGACCTCGACCTCGTCGCGACGGCACCGAACGTGGAGTACCGGGCGATCGCCCTCGACGGCACCGTGTCCGTCGTCGACAATCCGTCGGCGCTGCCGATGCCGAACGACATGGCCGGGATCGAAGAGCCCTACGTCCAGATCACGATGCTCACACCGTCGGAGTACGTCGGCACGTTGATGGAACTCGCGCAGGGGCGCCGAGGCGACCTCAAGAAGATGGAGTACCTCTCCGCGGAGCGGCTCGAGATCGTGTACGAGGTCCCGCTCGCCGAGATCGTCATGGATTTCTTCGACCAGCTGAAGTCACGCTCGAAGGGCTACGCGTCACTCGACTACGAACCGATCGGGTATCGCGAGTCGAAGTTGGTCCGGGTCGACATCATGCTCAACGGAGTGGCCGTCGACGCGTTCTCGTCGATCGCCCACCGCGACAAGGCGTACGACTACGGGAAGCGGATGACCGACAAGCTCAAGGAGCTCATCCCGCGGCAACTGTTCGACGTGCCGATCCAGGCGGCGATCGGTGGCCGGATCATCGCCCGCGAGACGGTGAAGGCCAAGCGCAAGGACGTCATTGCCAAGTGCTACGGCGGTGACATCTCGCGAAAGCGCAAGCTGCTCGAGAAGCAGAAGGCCGGGAAGAAGCGCATGAAGCAGATCGGCAGTGTCGAAGTCCCTCAAGAAGCCTTCGTCGCCGCATTGAAACTCTCGGACTGAATATCGGCGGCTCCGCTCGTGCTCCGTCCTGCTGCCGGACGGCGCAAAGAGTCAGTCGCGCGGGAGACCGAGGACTCGTTCGCCGAGGATGTTGCGCTGGACCTCGCTCGTGCCGCCCCCGATGGTGAGGGCCCGGGCATAGAGGTAGCCGTAACTCCACATTCCGCCGGCGGTGTCGCCGTACGGGCCGGCTTCGGCCAACAGACCGCCGGTCCCGGCCAGCTCGATGGCCATCTCCATGACGTGTTGGCCGTGCTCGTCGGAGATGGCCTTGCGCACACTTGCCTCCGGCCCCGGTTCCATCCCGCGGACGGTCGCCGAGACGGTGCGCAGCCGGATGAGTCGCAGGATCTCACTCTCGATGTAGAGCGCCGCGAGTCGTTGGCGGGTGAGGGGATCGTCGGCTCCACCGTGCGCTCGTACGAGGTCGATGACATCCATCGCAGTCGGGCCGCGACCCCAGAGCGCGCCCTCACCCGAGAGTGAAACTCGCTCGTTGCCGAGTGTGACCTTGGCCAGGCGCCAACCGTCGTGCAGGTCGCCGACGACGTTCTCCGCGGGGATGCGTACGTCGGTGAAGAACACTTCGTTGAATTCGTGGGTGCCGGTCATCTGCACCAGCGGTCGGACTTCGACGCCGGGCGTGCGCATGTCGAGCACGAAGTACGTGATGCCCTTGTGCGCCTCGGCATCGGGGTCCGTGCGGGCGAGCAGGATGCCGAACTGCGCGACGTGCGCGAGCGTCGTCCACACCTTCTGGCCGTTGACGACGAACTCGTCGCCATCTCGGACGGCCGTCGTGCCCAGCGACGCGAGGTCACTGCCGGCGCCCGGCTCACTGAAGAGCTGGCACCAGATCTCGGACCCGTCCAGCAGCCCCGGGAGGTAGCGCTGGTGCTGGTCCTCGGATCCCGCGACGAGCAGGGTGGGGCCGGCCCAGCCGATCCCGATCGGGTTCATCGGCCGCGGTGCGTTCGCGGCGCGCAGTTCCTGGTCGATCACCAACTGTTCGATGGGTGATGCCGCCCGTCCCCACGGTCGGGGCCAGTGCGGGGCGACGTACCCCGCCGCGGCCAAGGTCCGAGACCAGTCGGGTGGGTACACGCCGTCGGGCGCATGCTCGCTCAAGAAGGCTCGGATGTCGGAGCGGTACTGCTCGGCTTCGGGCGGGAGGTCGAAATCCACCCCCATGGCCTACGCCACCGAGCCGGGCTCCGGCCATTCCGGCGTCAAGAACTCGTGCCTGGAGCGAGTCATTGACGCCGGAACGGCCACACTTGGGGTGTGGCCTTCGGCGTGTACGTGCACATCCCGTTCTGTGCGCATCGGTGTGATTACTGCGACTTCGCAACGTGGACCGATCGCGGCCATCTCGTCGAGGACTACGTCAATGCGTGTGTTGCCGATCTCGGGCACCGGCACGCCCGGGGTGAGGTCCTCGAGGCGGACACGGTGTTCTTCGGAGGCGGAACACCGTCGATGGTGCCGGCCGCGCAGCTGACGCGGATTCTCGACGCGATTCCCCGCACCGACGGTGCGGAGGTCACGGTCGAGTGCAACCCCGACTCCACGAGTGAAGCCGAACTGGCCCTGCTGGCCGCCGCGGGGGTGAACCGAGTGTCGTTCGGGGTGCAGTCGATGCGGACCAACGTGCTCGCGATCCTGGGCCGGACGCATGACCCGGACAACGTCGTGCGGGCCGTCGACGCGGCGCGAAATGCCGGGATTCGACGGGTGAACCTCGACCTGATCTACGGAACCCCGGGGGAGACGATCGACGATTGGACCGCGACCGTCGAGGGTGCACTCCGGCTCGAACCCGAGCACGTGAGTGCCTACGCACTGACGGTCGAGGCGGGCACGCCACTCGGGCGCGATGTCGCCGCGGGGGTGAAGCCGGCGCCGGACGACGACGACCAGGCCGACAAGTACGGCATCGTCGACGATCTCCTCGGTACCCAGGGGTACGAGTGGTACGAGATCTCGAACTGGGCGAAACCGGGCGAGGAATGTCGACACAACCTCGTGTACTGGCAGGGCGGCGATTACCTGGCGATCGGCTGCTCGGCCCACGGCAAGACCGGCCCTCGCCGATGGTGGAACCTGCGCACCCCGGAGCGGTACATCGCCGCGATTCGCGACTGCGCCACGCCGGTCGCGGGGGATGAGCAACTGGACCCCGAGGGGCGGGCCGCCGAAGCTCGGGATCTCGCCCTACGGCTCAAGTGGGGTATCCCGGTCGGTGGCGTCGACCCTGACGTGACCACCGAACTGATCGAAATGGGCCTCCTGACCTTGGACGACGACGCCGACCGGTTGGTGCTCACCCGCGCCGGCCGCATGCTCGCCAACGAGGTCGTCATCCGGCTCCAGCACTGAGCGAAACGCCGTCCTCCGCCATCCGACGGCGGCCTCGGCGTTAGCAGTCGGTACACTCGAGTGCTACCGCTCGGGTCAACCGGCTCGAGGAGTTCCGGCGCAACGGGATCGGTCAACTCATGGATGCAGCTGAACGACGGGCCACGGTGCTCAAGACGGTGGTGGAGGAGTACGTCCGTACCGCCGCGCCCGTCGCGAGCCAGACGGTCACCGAGTCCCGCGATCTCGGGGTTTCGAGCGCCACCGTGCGCAACGACATGACCCAGCTCGAACGCGAAGGCTTTCTCGCCCAACCGCACACCTCGGCCGGCCGGATTCCCACTGACCAGGGCTACCGCTACTTCGTCGATCACTTCACCGCGGCCGGGGGCCTCCCCGTGGGTCAGCGTCGTGCGGTCGCCGATTTCTTCGCCACGACCCACCGGGCGCTCGAGGATCTGCTCCACGAAACCAGCCAACTGCTGGCGAACCTCACCAGCCACGCGGCGGTCGTCGTGGGTCCGGATGCCGACGTCGTGCGGGTGCGGACCGCGCAGCTCGTCTTGATCGAGCCGGGCACCGTGCTGGCCGTCGTCGTGCTCGGCAACGGGACGGTCGAGCGGGAAGTGCTGCGCAGCGATCTGGACGGCGACGACGTCGCGCGCGCATCTGCGGCGTTCGATGCCGCGTTGCGGGATCAGACGCTGGCGGCGACGAACGCAGCGCACCGGACCGGAGATGTCGACGTCGACGCGCTGCTCGCCCAGGCGATCGGCGCGGTGGCCACTCGGGCGAAGCAAGTTTCTGACCACCTCTACGTGGGGGGCGTCAGCCGGCTCGCCGCCGAGCAGGATGCCTTCACCACGACTGCGACCACCGCGCGGCTGCTCGAAATGCTGGAGGAGCAGGTGGTGGTGGTCAGCCTCGTCCGTGATCTCCTCGACCATGGCGTCAACGTTTCCATCGGCTCCGAGAACGATGTCGACGAGCTCCGCGACTGTTCGATCGTCCTCGCTCCCTATCAAGTCGAGGGCACGCTCGCGGGAACGGTCGGGGTCCTCGGCCCGACCCGTATGGATTACGCCCAGGCGCTTGCCGCGGTGGCCGCGGTGTCCCAGCAACTCGGCCGGCTCTTGCTCCCGCCCAGCTGATGGCCGATTACTACGAACTGCTCGGCGTCGCGCCGAGTTCGACCGACGATGAGATCAAGCGCGCGTACCGCAAGCTCGCACGCGAGCTCCACCCGGACGCCAACCCCGGCGACGCCGAGGCGGAAGATCGCTTCAAGGAAGTGTCGGCGGCCTACGAGGTGCTGCGCGATCCCGAACGTCGTCGCCGATACGACACCTTCGGCGACGATGGTCGTGGCGCCCAAGGCGGCGCCGGTGGTCCTGGGGACGCGTTCGGCTTCGGCGACATCTTCGACGCGTTCTTCTCTAATGGTTTCGGCGGTGGTGGTGGTCGCGGCGGTCCGCCCCGGGGCCAGGACGCCGAGACGTCGATCCAACTCGACCTGGCCGAAGCCGCGTTCGGGATCACGAGCACCGTCGATATCGAGATTCCCGGTCCCTGCGAACGCTGTGAAGGAACCGGCGGGGAGCCGGGGACGCACCCCGAACAGTGTGACGAGTGCGGTGGCAGCGGCGAAGTGCGGCAAGTCCGTAAATCGATCCTGGGTCAGCTGGTCACCGCCGCGCCGTGCACTCGGTGCCAAGGCACCGGCCAGGTCATCCCGAATCCGTGTTCCGAGTGTCGCGGCGATGGTCGGGTGCGCACCCGGAAGGAGATCGAAGTCGAAATCCCCGCGGGGATCGACGACGGGCAGCGCCTCCGCCTCCCGGGTCGTGGTCCCGCCGCACCGCGCGGAGGCGCGCCGGGCGATCTCTACGTGCTGGTGCGGGTCCGCCAGCATCCCCACCTCGAACGTCACGGCGTCGATCTCGTGCACCGGGCGAAGGTCGCGCTCACCCAGGCCGCGCTCGGCGCAGTGTTCGAACTCGAGACGCTCGACGGGACCGAGACGATCACGATCGATCCGGGGACCCAACCCGGGCACGTGATTCGTCTCCGCGGCCACGGTGTTCCGGTCCTCAACGGCCGCGGCCGAGGTGACCTGCTCATCGAGGTGAACGTCGAGGTCCCGACCAAGCTCGACGCCGAGCAGGCCGAGCTCCTCGCCCAGTTCGCGGCGCTCCGAGGCGAGTCCATCGAACCGCCGGAGGGCGGTTTGTTCTCCAAGATTCGGTCCGCGTTCGGAGATCGATGATCGGGTGGAGCACACCCGCGTGGAGATGAGCGCGTCGACATGACGGTCTCGGGATGGGCGGCAGCAGCCGGAGCCCGCGCCCTCGTCTTCCCGGCCGCCGACGCGTCGACCGACAACAGTCGCCTGCGGATCGACGGCGCTGACGGCCATCATCTCCAACGCGTTCGTCGCATCGAACTGCACGAGACGATCGTCGTCGCCGACGCCCGGGGCGGCTGGTACACCGCCGAGGTCGTCGGCCTCGGGGACGGCGCGGTCGACGTCGAGCGGACCGGCCCGAATCACGTCGAACCCGTCAACGCACCGACGATCACGATCGCATTCGCGCCGGCAAAGAGCGATCATGGCACCGAGGTCGTCCATCAGCTGGTCGAGCTGGGCGTGGATCGGGTCATCCCGACCTTGATGCAACGCAGCGTGGTCCGATGGGATGGCTCGCGGGCGGCGAAGGCCCACGATCGCCTTCGCCGTATCGCCCGCGAAGCCGCGATGCAATCGCACCGGGCGCGCATCCCAATCGTCGAAGCACCGATCAGCGTTGCATCACTCGCCGGTCATCCGGGGCTGGTCGTGGCGGAACGGGGCGGCCGGCCGATCGCCGAACTCGCGGAGCCACGCGGCGGTGAACGGGTCGTCGTCATCGGGCCCGAGGGTGGACTCGCGCCTGAGGAACGGTCCGCGCTGGGTGAAATTGCGACGATCGGCATCGGCGGGCACGTGCTGCGATCGGTCACCGCACCGGTGGCGGTCGCCGCCGTGCTCGCCGCTCGTCGCCGCAGCTGAGCGACGGCTGACGCGGCGCTGGGCCATGCCGCGAAGCAAGGGGTTCGACTTTGCGAGAGATTCGTGACATAGTCACGCGGTTCTGGGGCAGGTAGCAGTGTCTAGGGGGCAAGAGTCGTTCAATGAATGGCCTACATGTCGGAGATCGTTTGCGAGCGATCCGGCGCCAAAAGGGTCTGTCACTCCATGACGTCGAGGCGCGGTCCGGCCTCGAGTTCAAAGCGAGTGTGCTCGGGGCGTACGAGCGCGGCGAACGCGCGATCTCTGTTCCGCGTTTGCTTCGCCTGTCGGAGATCTACGAGATTCCGCCCGATCAGCTGTTGCCGCGTGATGCCGACATCGAGATCAACCTCACGGAGTCGGTCGACTTCGACGCCGGGTTCACGATCGATCTCGTTCGTCTGCACTCGCTCGACGAGCCCGAAGCCGAAGTGCTCTCCCGCTACGCGGCCACCATCCAACTCCAACGCCAGGACTTCAACGGTCGGCTCCTCACGGTTCGCCGCGACGACCTGCGCGTCCTCGCCGCGGTGCTGGGGCGGCGGCCGGAGGAGATGGGTGTTCGGCT
>JAENVU010000143.1 GCA_016650415.1 Acidimicrobiia bacterium | reverse complement strand
GGGTTCACCGATCCGCACCCTCCGCTCTTTGCCGGTGGTGGCGTTGAGGTCGCAGCCCGCCGGGCCGCCCGACTCCGGTTGCCGATGATGCCGATGAACAGCGATCCGCGTCTCGTCGAGTGGTACGACGACGAAGCGAAGAAGATCGGATTCACCGGTGGGTACGTGATGCGGCCGTCGGGGCCGACGTTCATCCACGTCACGAACGATCCGGAACGGACGTGGTCCGAGATCGGTCCGTACGTGCTGCACGAGGCGCAGACCTACGCTCGCATCCAGACCGGCGGGCAACACTCGACGCCGATGGTGAACGCGGAATCCATCGAGGATCTGAAGGCGTCGCCCCAGATACTGGTCGGTACTCCTGACGACATCGTTGCTGCGGCCACCTCCGTGACCAACGGTGGAGCGCTGACGTTCAACCCCCTCGCGGGTGGGCTGCCTCCGAAGCTGGCATGGGAGAGCTTGGAGCTCTTCGCCGCCGAAGTTCTGCCGCGCGTGCGCTGACCGCGCCGCGCGGGGAAGTGGGGTTCAGTTCTCGGGAAAGAACGCGAACACGATCCCGGCGACGGCGAGGGTCAGGGTTCCGAGAGTGACGAGCCGGTACGCATGCGGGTCGAGGGTGTCGCCCTGGTACCGGGCGTGGGTTCGTAACCGTGACGCCGACCACAGACTCCCGAGGAACGCCAGCGCCGCTCCGGCCAGCACCCAGAGGATGATGGTGTGGTTGCCTTGGTCCAAGGGCCAGAGTCGGCGTCCGACCGCGGCGATCGCGACGAGGAACGCCATGCCGGTGCGATTCCAGGCCAGCGCGGTCCGCTCGGGCGCGAGGCCGTCGTCGTCGGCTGCGAGCGCTTCACCCATCAGGTCTCGAACGCACCCAGGAGCACGGCAATGATCGCGATGATGCCGATGCCGATGGACAGCACCAGGGGCATCGGCGAGCGGGGGATCGGTTGACCCCGGCGCATGGCGGTTTGGTTCTGCTGCCAGTACCGGTAGCTCGTGATGGCGATGACGGCACCGAGGGTGATGAGCGGCAACCCGAGCAGTCGGCGACCGAACGCGATGCCGAACTTGGGCAGGAGCTGGGTCGCGGCCACGCCGGTCGCGATGAGCGCGAGGGCCGTGCGGTTCCAGGCGAGGAACGTGCGCTCGTTGGCGTAGGTGAACCGCACATCGGGTTCGGATTCGACCACGGGAGTCGGCGCGGCAGGTTCCTTGGAGGAGTCGCTCGTCATAAGTGTGCACGAAGTGCACCGACGAGCGTATCCACTTCGTCGGCCCGAGCCGTGCCGAAGACGTAGCGGTCGGGCCGCACGAGCGCGAGATCGCAGTCGCGCTCGCGGAACCATGACTCCAGCTCGGTGATGACGACGACGGGGATGTCATCGGGCGCGACCGCCGCGACGGATCGGTCGCCGGTGACCAGCGCGAAGCCGGATCCAAGCGCGGTGTCACTCTCCCGGACCTGGGGAATCGGCGTGCCCCCGCCGAAACCGTGCAGCCCGGGCCCGAGCGGGCCGAGGAAACTCTGGTCGGGTCCGGACCCTCCGCCCGCGGCGCGAAAGCTCTCGTCCCGGGCCCGCGCGACCTCGGGATCGGTGGTCTGGATGATCCGACCGGCGGCCACCGCAGTCTCGATGACCCGACGCGCGTGTGGTTCGCGTTCGGGCTGGTAGGAGTCGAGCAGAGTGAGAGGTGCACCCTCGAGCACGGCGCCGAGCTTCCACGCGAGGTTGGTCACGTCGCGAATACCGGCGCACATACCTTGTCCGAGAAACGGGGGCATCTGATGTGCGCTGTCGCCCGCGATCATCACGCGGTTGCGCCGCCAGTTCCGCGCGACGAGGGCATGGAAGGTGTAGACGACCGCACGAACGATCTCGACCTCGTCCGGGTCGATCCAACGCGAGAGCAACTGGGCGACGCGCTCCGCACTCTGCAACTCGTCCAGGTCGTCGCCGGGCATGGCCATGATCTCCCACCGACGGCGCACGCCACCGTGAGGGATGAAGGTGGCCGGGCGGTTCGGGTCGCAGTACTGCACGGCCACGGAGGGGAGATCGACTGGTCGGAGCAGGTTGGTGTCGATGACGAGCCAGGGCTGATCGAACCCGTAGTCGTCGAGCTCGGATCCGATCGCAGCTCGCGTGATCGACCGGGCCCCGTCGGTACCGACCACGAACCTGGCGCGGACGGTGCGGGTCGTGCCGGTCGCGAGGTCGCGAACCGTGACAACGGTGCCGTCTCCGGTATCCGTGACGGTTTCGACCTCGTGGCCGTCGTGCAACGTGACGGTGGGGAAGCGGTCCAGGCCGCGCCGGAGTTCCCGCTCGAGCTCCGGCTGCGAGAACATGTAGTCGTTCGCCCACCCCGACGGGCCCACGCCGGGTGGCGACACGAACCCGAAGAGCCGCTCACCCGTGGCGTCGAGGAAGTCCATGCCGTCGATCCCCGAGGTCAGGGGCGTGATCGCGTCGGCGAGCCCGACGGATTGGAAGACGCGCATGATCTCGCCGTCGAAGTGGGACGCGCGGGGAAGGTGGTAGACGTCGGTCTCGCGTTCGAAGATTGCCGAGGTCATCCCGGCGGTGCCGAGCAGGTTGCCGAGCGTGGCGCCGACCGGTCCGCAGCCGACCACCACGACATCGACATCGGTCTCCGTCATCGGCTCAGGCATCCCACGGGATCGACGCGCGGGTCTCCAGTGGCTGGCCGGTCGGGTTCACGAGTGAGTCTCCAAGTCGGTCGGGGCGACGAACTCGAGCGGCGGCGGAGGCCCCCATGCGTACAACGCGCGCGCATCGGTCATCTGGCGGGGCGTCCACCCGCTGGGATCGTCGATGACGTCGAGATCGGCGTAGTACTCGGCGAAGGTTCCCGCGGGATCGCGCAGATACCAGAAGAAGTTGGATCCGAGGTAGTGGCGACCGAGCCCCCAGACGTGGCGGTTCGGATCGCCGTCCAGCATGTGCCGGGCGCCGCGGCCGATCTCGTCGACGTCGTCGACCTGCCACGACGTGTGGTGGACATAGGTCGTCGGCGCATCCTGCACGAGCACGTTGTGGTGATCGGTGGAACACCGCAGGAAGGCTGCGATCCCCGGGATCTCGTCGCTGATCGCGAAGCCGAGTCCGTCGGTGAACAGACGCTGCGTTGCGGCGTGATCGGTCGAACCGATCACCACGTGGCCGAGTTTGCGCGGTCGCACCGACTCCGCCCGATCGATGGGCTCGGCGCGTTGGTTCCTGCGGGTGATCGCCCCCGGAGCGTTCGCCGACGCGGCCGACCGAGGCGCACTCGTGACCGGGGCGGCGACCGTGATCAGCAGGTCCATCCCGGTCACCGGATCATGCGTTCGGAGTTCGTCGCCGTCGCGTTCGGCGGCGAAGCCGTGTTCCGCGAGCCGGGGGCCGATCTGATCCAGGTCGTCGGTGGATTCGACACCGAGACCGAGTTCCAGCACGCGGCGGTGGGCGCCTTCGACGAGCCGGAGCTGTTCACCACCGTCCTCGGTCGCGAACCGGCCCGAGGTGGTCGGGATCAATCCGAACTCGGCGTAGAAGTCCGAGGCAGCGGCTGGGTCGGGTGCGGCCAGAGTCACATGGGTGAGTCGGTGCAGTGGCATCAGGACCTCCTACATCGTGGCGGTGTCGGCGGGTTCGGCGATCACGGGATTCTCCAGTCGACCGATGCCATCGACCTCGACCGCGACGACGTCGCCCGGGACCAGCCAGCGCGGTGGTTGGCGCAGCATCCCGACCCCGGCGGGTGTACCGGTCGCGATGATGTCGCCCGGTTCGAGGGTGAACGCGGTCGTCAGCGTTTCGATCTGCTGCGCGCAGCTGAAGATCATTCCCGCGGTCGTCGCGTCCTGGAGCAGTTCACCGTTGACCCACGTGCGCAGGCCCAACGCCTGGGGGTCGGGGATCTCGTCGGGGGTGACGATCCAAGGACCGATCGGTCCGTGGGTGTCGAAGCTCTTGCCGATCGTCATCGTCGGCGCGCGGAGTTGCCAATCGCGGACGGTGATGTCGTTGACGACGGTGTACCCGGCGATCACGTCGAGCGCTCGGTCGGCCGGAACGTGGCGACACCGGCGTCCGATCACGATCCCCAACTCGCATTCGTAATCCACGAGCGCCGAAGCCCGCGGAACGTGGATGGCGTCGCCCGGACCGATGACACACGTCGTCTGCTTGTTGAAGAACACCGGGAAGTCGGGCGCGGGCATACCGGCTTCGGCGCAATGGTCGGCGTAGTTCAGGCCGATCGCGAGGAACTTGGGGGGCCGGGGGATCGGGGCCCGCAGACGCGCGCCGGCGAACGGGACCGTCTCGGTTGCGCCGGCGATGGCGTGTTCGATCGCGGACGCACCGGCGGACAGCAGGGCGATCGGGTCGGTGTCGCCGAGGACCGCGAGGCCGTCGGCGCCGGGCGCGCAGGCGCCGGTCACGATCGTGCCGGCGTGGTCGAAGCGGGCAATGCGCATGAGGATTCTCCCGGTGGTTGCGGTCTCCCGGAAAATCTATAGAATATGGAACATGCCGTCAACCTCGAGCGCGCCCGGCACCCGCACGCAGTGGGTCGACGATCGGCTGCGCGACGCGATCCTCGAGGGCGTGTTCCCGCCGGGCACTCCGCTCCGGGCCGAGGATCTGGCCCAACGGTGGCAGGTCAGCCCGACGCCGGTGCGGGAGGCGCTGCAACGACTCGCCGGCGTGGGGTTCGTCGAGCTTCGTCCTCGACGCGGGGCGCGGGTTGCCGAGGCATCGATTCGCGACGTGGAAGAGGTCTACGAACTCCGGTTGCTCCTCGAACCGGTGGCCTTGGCGGAGTCACTGGGACGTGCCGACGACCAACTCCGAGCCGAGATCGAGCGCACCTGCACCGAGTACGAGACCGCGTTGCGTTCGGCGCGTCCACTCGGAGAGATCCTCGCGGCCCACCGCGCGTTTCACGCGGCGTTGCTGGCCCGATGTCCCAACGCCCGCATGCTCGAACTGATCGACGGTCTGGCCGAGCACTCCCAACGGTTCCAAGTCCTGGCCATCGGGGCACCGCGTGGTCATCACGACGTGATCGCGGAACACCGAACCTTGTGTGATCACGCAGTGTCCGGCCGGGTCGACGAGGCGGTCGCGTTTCTCCGGGATCATCTGCACACGACCCTCGAGGGCGCGCGGGACTGACCCCGCGCCCCGCGCTACCAGAGCTGGTCGGTGTAGGTGTCGGTGCCGGGAATCGTCTTGATGAACGGTGCGGCGAAGACGACCTTGCCGCCCGCCGTGGCGAGGTCGGCCGCGAACGCTTCGTACGCAGCCCAGTCTTCGAGGGGGTCCCGCTCACTCCACCACAGCAACGTGAGCCGCTCGGTCTCGGGCGTGAGAGGGACGTCCTTCGGCGCATTCGCGAGGAGCGGCACGGAGCCGAGCGCGGTGACCTGATCGGCCGGCGCGACGCTGCGGGCGGTCACCCATTCGGTGAGCCACTTCGAGTCCTTGCCCTCCGAGGGCTCGGCCATCATGACGACGAGCCCGGGATAGCCGCGGTCCAGCGCGAGTTCCGCGGGAACGCCGTCGGCGTCCGCGTGCGCTTCACCCTTGTACTTGTACATCGCGGTGTGGACGTGGTCGCGCGCTTCGAACATCCGGTCGTTGTCGTGCAACCAGTTGACCTGGTCGGTGCCCCACTGCACCCATTCGCCGAACTTTCCGGCGAGGATCCAGTAGATCGCGACGTAGGACCCAGCGCGGAGGTCGGGGATGACGGTCGTGTCGGTGGGAAACCGGACCGCCTTGTGGTCACGGGTCGCGACGTAGCGGGTGCCGCTGATCGTCCACGCACCGATCATGCACCCGGCGTAGAAGTGGTCGCGCTCGTACCAGCGGTTGTACTCGACCTGGTGGCCC
>JAENVU010000142.1 GCA_016650415.1 Acidimicrobiia bacterium | reverse complement strand
GACCTCGTCGCCGCAGAGGGGATTGAATCCCTCGACCTGGTGCGCCGGGGGAACGGGGAGTTCTCCCCGGTTCCGCGGCGCGCGGTAGTGATCGAGGATGATCTCGCGGTAGAGGTCTTCGAGTCCGGCCATTGGTCGCGATCCTAGGTGGAGTGGGTTCAGATGCTGAAGAACTTCTCGGCCTTCGAGAGGCCCTCGACCAACGCATCGACGTCGGCCTCGTTGTTGTAGACGTAGAGCGATGCCCGGCTCGTCGCCGGGATCTGGAGCACTTTCATCAGCGGCTTGGCGCAGTGGTGACCCGCCCGCACGCAGATGCCCTCCTCGTCGAGGACCTGGGAGACGTCGTGGGCATGGATCTCGGGAAAGAGGAACGAGATCACGCCACCACGGAGGTCGACGGAGCGGGGTCCGTACACCGTGAGACCGTCGCCGAATCGGTCGGCGAGCGCGGCGAGCGCGTAGCTCGTCAGGGCTTGTTCGTGCTCGTGGACCGCATCCATACCGAGCGCTTCGAGGTAGTCGATCGCCGCGCCCCAACCCACGGCCTCGGTGATGGCCGGCGTGCCGGCTTCGAACTTCCACGGGAGCTCGTTGGTGGTGAAACCGTCCTTGCGTACGTCGCGGATCATCTCGCCCCCACCGAGGAACGGCGGCATGGCTTCGAGGAGTTCGCGTCGCGCCCACAGCGCGCCGATGCCGGACGGTCCGAGCATCTTGTGTGCGGTGATCGCCACGAAATCGGCACCCCAGGCCTGCACGTCGATGCTCATGTGCGGAGCGGCTTGGGACGCGTCGACGAGCACGGCTGCACCAGCGGCTCGCGCCGCGGCAACGAGCGGAGGAATGTCGTTGACCGTGCCGAGCACGTTCGACATGGCCGTCACCGCGAGGAGCGCGGCGCCATCGAGGAGCTGACCGAGCGAACTCAGGTCGAGGCGGTACTCGTCGTCGATCGGGATCCAGCGCAGCTCGATGCCGATCTCGGCCGCCAGCATGTGCCAGGGCACGATGTTGGCGTGGTGTTCCATCTCGGTCAGGACGACGACGTCGCCGGCGTGAAGGTTCGCCCGACCCCACGAGTACGCGACGAGGTTGATGGCCTCGGTCGCGTTGCGGGTGAAGACGAGCTCCGCGGTATCGCCCGCACCGATGAAGGTCGCCACCGAGCGGCGAGCGGCTTCGAACCGGGCGGTCGCTTCCTCGGCGATCGCGTACACGCCGCGGTGCACGTTGGCGTAGGAGTGGGTCATGAGTTCGTCCATGGCCGCCATGACCGACACGGGCTTCTGGGCGCTGGACGCGCTGTCGAGATACACCAGCCGATTCCCGTTGCGGGTCTCGGTGAGTATGGGGAAGTCGGCCTGGATACGAGCGACGTCGAGGCTCATGACGTGGCCGCCGCCGCGGCGCGGAAGCTGTCGAACCCCTCGCGTTCGAGCTGGCCGGCGAGTTCCAAGCCGCCGGACTGCACGATGCGACCGTCGAGAAGGATGTGCACGACGTCGGGCGTCAGGTGATCGAGGATTCGCTGGTAGTGCGTAATGAGCAGGATGCCCATCTCGGGTCGGGACTCGCGCACGATGTTGACGCCGTCGGCGACGGTGCGCAGCGCGTCGATGTCGAGGCCGGAATCGGTCTCGTCGAGGACGGCGAACTCGGGTTCCATCATCGCCATCTGCAGGATCTCGTTGCGCTTGCGCTCACCACCCGAGAAGCCCTCGTTGAGGTATCGCTGGGTGAACTGATCGTCCATGCCGAGGCGCTTGGTCCATTCCATGAGCGCCATCCGGATCTCGAGGATCGAGAGGTCGGTGATGCCCTTGCGGACCGCGAGCGCCTGGCGGAGGAAGTTCAGCACACTCACCCCCGAGATCGCCTCCGGGTGCTGGAAGCCCAGGAACAGGCCCCGCGCGGCGCGCTCGTCGGTGGGCAGATCGGTGATGTCCTCGCCGAGGAACAGGATCCGACCGTGGGTGACGGTGTAGGCCGGGTTGGCAAGGAGGGTGTTGGCGAGGGTCGATTTCCCCGAGCCGTTGGGGCCCATCAGGGCGTGAATCTCACCGGCGCCGACTTCCAGACTCAGCCCGCGCAGGATCGGATTGCCGTCGGCCTCGACGGAAAGATCGTCGATCTGGAGCGCGGGGACGTCCGAAACGGAGGGCGTATTCACGGTATCCATGGTAATACCACTACCGACGTAGTGGAAACTCGGGAGCGCAAGAATTGCCGCTATCCGGGTGGGGAGCGCATGAGGCTGGCGCCGTCGGTCCAGGCATCCGGGTTGGTGATCGGGATGGTCGGCTCGACCGCGATGGTCGCCGTGCAGGGCCGGTACGTCTGGGGTCCACGAGCGCAGAAGTAGTAGCGGCCGCTCGTCGACGCTTTGACGAGTTCGAGATCGACGGGCGCACACGTCACCCCGTCGGTCGCGGTGGGCTCCAGGCGCCGCTCGACGGCGGTCCGGTCCATCCCGGGGCTGAGCCGGGGGTCGTACAGGATCGATGCCATGCGGACGTCGAGTGCGGTCGGGGTCCACCGGACCGATCGTCGGTCGGAGGACGAGCCGTCCATCAGGCTCGAATCGCAGGTCGAGTGTTGGAGCCCGAGCGCGTGGCCGAGTTCGTGGGTGATCGTGCGGTTGCGGCCGACCTGGATGTCGTCGCTCGCGATCACGACGAGCGCCGAATCGATGGTGCCACGACGATTGGGCGCGAACGCGACCCGGGTGAGCCCGACCGCGGTCGGATCGACGGTGGCGACGCCGAGTTCGGTGGCGAAGGTCGCGCGGGGCACGAAGCGGATCGTGATGTCGCCCGGCGCGGCGGTGACCGTGATGCGACGGCCGGTGATGAGACTCCAGCGATTGGCCGCTTCCGCGAGCCGACGGAGGTCATCGGCGGTGGGGGTCCCGAGCACCTGGACGGTGGGGTTGCGCGCCCACCGTTGCAGCACGGTGCTTCGTCGGGCGCCCCGGACCGCCGGTGTCATCGCCATTTCGAGGAACGAGTCGTACTCCTCGGGCGTGACGGTGATCGGGCCGCGACGATCGAGTTGCGTGCCCAGCACCTCGGTCCCGTCGGCAAAGGGCGCGGCGTGATTCGCGGCGGCCGGGCGTTGCGGTTGGCTCG
>JAENVU010000141.1 GCA_016650415.1 Acidimicrobiia bacterium | reverse complement strand
TGACCTCGGGGGTGATCTGTTCCAGCGCCCGCAGCGCGCCCATGTTCTCGACCACCTGCTCCGGCCGCGATGCGCCCGTGATGACCGTCGAGACGTGCGGGTTCGCCGCGCACCAGCCGAGGGCAAGCTGGGCCACGGTCACATCGAGGCGTTCGGCGACGGCCATGAGTTCCACCACCTGGCCGTTCCGACGCTCGTCGGTCAGTGAATCCCGGAGCCACTCGTAGCCGGGAAGTGCAGCCCGACTCTCGGGCGGAATGCCGTCGATGTACTTGCCGGTCAGCAGGCCGGAGGCGAGTGGGCTCCACGTGGTGAGGCCGAGACCGATGTCCTCGTACAGGCGCGCGTACTCGCGTTCCACGCGTCGCCGTTCGAACAGGTGGTATTGCGGTTGCTCGACGATCGGCTTGCGCAGGTTGCGGCGGTCCGCGATGTCCCATGCGGCCCGGATCTCGTCGGCGGACCACTCGCTCGTCCCCCAGTAGTGCGCGCGGCCGGATTCGATGATGTCCGACATGGCTTCGACGGTCTCTTCGATCGGCGTCTCGGGGTCGGGTCGGTGGCAGTAGACGAGATCGAGGAAGTCGAGCCCGAATCGCTCGAGGGACCCGTCGATGGCGTGCAGCAGATACTTGCGGTTGAGGGTGTTGCGCATGTTCGGTCCCTCGGTGAGGCCCCAGAAGAACTTGGACGAGACCACGTAGGACTCACGGGCCCACCCGAGCTCGGCGATCGCCGCGCCCATGATGCGCTCGGATTCGCCGCCGGCGTACGCCTCGGCGTTGTCGAAGAAGTTGACGCCGGCCTCCCACGCCGCGGCGATGCAGTCCCGTGCCATCCCGGTGTCGAGTTGGGTGCCGAAGGAGACCCAACTTCCGAAGGAGAGCACGCTGACCTTGAGGCCGGAGCGACCGAGGCGTCGATAGGGCATGTCGGGATTGGTCATGACTGGGACGGTAGCCGGGTACGACCCATCGGGTCAGCTGACGATGCGCTGCTCGAAGGCGAATGCCGTCGCGGCCGCTCGCGACGTGACGTTGATCTTGGTGAAGATGTTCGAGAGGTGTCGCGACACCGTCTTTTCACTGAGGAACAGTTCCTCGGCGATCTGCTTGTTCGTCGCTCCGGTGGCCACGAGTCTCAGCACTTCGGCCTCTCGGGCACTCAGCCCGGCCGGGAGTTGAGGGGTGGCGCTCATGAGGCCCACGTGGCGCAGGTCGAGCGCCGCGCCGAGTTGTTCGAAGATCTCGCGCGCCGCAGCCAGGGAGGCGGCGGCCCCATCGAGGTCGCCGGCCTTGCGACAACCGGAACCCTGCAGCATGCGGGCGGTGGCGACTTCGTAGGGAACGTCGAGTTCGTTCCATCGCTCCGCGGCATGGTGCAAGGTCGCGCATGCTGCCGGGTCGTCCGCGGCGAGCTGCACTCGGCCGCGAGTCGTGAGTGCCGCCGCGATCAGCGCGGGGCTGGCGAAGTCGGTCGCGGTCGTCTCGAGCTCCTCGAGCGCTGCGGTCGCGCGTACGAGATCCCCGGCGGCGATCGCGATCTGGGCGGAGGCAGGGAGCAGACGGGCCCGGGCGAGCCGATCCCAGGTGATCTCCGAGATCGAACGGTTGATGATCGCCGTCGCCGCCTCGACGTTGCCTTGGGCGAGACGCAGCAGCGCGAGGCCGGCTTGGGGTTGCCCGCACAGCTCCTCGGCCCGATGGAGCGCGGCTTCGGCCCCCTCGAGGTCGCCGATCCTTCGGCGGATCTCGCCGATCTCCGCGTAGCCGGCGGCGGCGTTGCTGACATTGAGGGTCGCGAGCTCATCGCACGCCCGCCGCGCCTGCTCCTCCGCCCGGTTCCAATCACCGCGTGACCGCAGGGAGGACGCGAGGTGCACGCGACACAGCCCGGGAAAGACGGCGAGAGGGTGTTGCTGGGCCCAACGGGTGGTCGCATCGGTCCACTCGGCAGCACGCGCGAGGTCGCCGAGGGATTCACAAGCACTGATCAGGCTGCAGTACACCTTGCCGGTCGAATACGGGCGGAGCCGGCCTTCGACCGCGAAGAGCATTGCCTCGTCGATATTCGCCAGCCCCTCGCGGGGTTCGCCACGGTCGATGAGTACCCGGCCGAGCGTCTGAAGGGCCTCGGCTTCGAGGTCCGGCGAGCGCAGGCGCCGCCCCAGCTCGACGACCTCGAGTGCCGTCGTCGCGCTCTCCTCCAAGTCGCCGGCGCCGTGGGCGGTTTCTGCCTCGCGCAGGAGGAGTGCACCGTATTCGGTCGATTCCGGAGTCGATTCGAGCGCTCGCCGGGCCCGGCGGAGCCAGCCGCCCGCGATCGACGGCCGTCCCTTGAACGAATGGTGCTCCCAGAGCCAGACCGCGCATTGTCCGGCTTGGCGAGGATGCCCCAGTTCGTCGAACCCCGCGTAGGCCTGCTCGCGGGATTCGATACAAGCATCGAGGCGGCCGAGCCACCATTCCGCGTCGGCGAGCACGTCGAGGACCTCGGCCGCGACGAGGGGTTCGGTCTCCGAGCGGTCGATGGCCGAGGCCGCGTCGAAGGCACCCTGCCAGTCGCAGGACTCCAACGCCTGGCGTGCGACCGCGAGCTGGTCGGTGTCGCTCACGTCACTCTGGTGGGCAGCGACATGACCAGCGACCGTAGCGGTCCCGGCCGCGCGGTGCAGTTCCTCGACCTCAACCCACCGCCATCTGACGAGCGAGGTGCTCCAAGACGGGCTCGATGGCAGTCGTGGGACTGAACTCCGCGAACGTGACACCGTCGACGGTCCATCCCGTGTGCCCGCCTTGCCAGTAGTAGAACTCACCGGCGCTGGTGGTTTCCTCGCTGCCATCCGCATAGCGAACCGTGATCGAACCCTCGAGGACCTGGCCCCAATGCGGGCAATCACACAGGTCGCCGGGAAGGCCGCGGAGCAACGGTGTGAAGTCGGTACCGGCCGGAAGCGTGAGGTGGCGAATGGTCACGTCGCCGGCGGCGACGCCTCGGGTTTCGATTCCATCGACTTGCATCTCGATCGGGATGTCGGCGGTCGCAGCGTGCATCAGGTTCTCCGTTCATTGCCGGGTCGGTCCCGACTGAGTTGAGAGTGTGCGCCCGATCCGCCGGGCTCGCATCGGGCGGAACCTGCAATCCCGTCGGTCCGGCGGTTCGGCGATGGGGTGAACCACCCATTCGTCAGTTCGGACCGAATACATGATCTGGCCGATGCGGGTGCCGGGACGGCTCCGCCATCATGGGACCATGAGCACACAGGGCCCTGAGCCTGATTGGGCGGCCGATGTGCAGCAGCTACTGCTGCACGGCCGCGACCGCGAAGCCGCTGAACTTGCCGCCCGGCAAGTGCAGGAGTCGCGTTCCGCGATGAACAACCCGACCCGAGGAGACAGAACAATGGGACCACTCGAACAGCTCGACCAGCTCGGACCGTTGCTCGGCCAGGTTGCGTCCGGCGTCACGCCGGCCGACCTGGACTCGCCGACGCCCTGTGCGAACTTCACGGTGCGGGGAGTCCTCGATCACATGCTTCGTGGGGCCTCGGGCTTCGCGGCAGCCTTCCGTGGCGAGCCGGCCCCGCAGCTGCCGGACGATATTGGCGACGGTCCGGATGTCGTGGCGATCGCGGGGGCCAAGCTCGGGGACCTGATCGCGGCCATCCAATCTCCCGGTGCGCTGGATCGGACCGTCGCCGCACCCTTCGGAGAGATGCCCGGCGAAGCCTTTGCCCGTTTCGTGGTGCTCGACGGGCTCGTGCACGGCTGGGACCTCGCGGTCGCGACCCGTCAATCCTACGAACCGTCCGATGAGCTCGTTGCCGACGTCGAGGCGTTCGCTCGACAGGCGATCGCGGATCCGATGCGCGA
Source organism: Acidimicrobiia bacterium (assembly GCA_016650415.1). Taxonomy (GTDB): domain Bacteria; phylum Actinomycetota; class Acidimicrobiia; order IMCC26256; family JAENVU01; genus JAENVU01. The sequence continues at coordinate 1,693 of JAENVU010000141.1, read as the reverse complement.
TGGCGACACCTTTGCCGCGGCGACGACGGCCCCGGCCGGCGCGACGCCGATCGAACGGCTCGCGGCGTTGACCGGGCGCACCGTCTGACCAACACCGGCGCCAACCCTGCCCTCGGTACGCTGGGTCGGTGGCCGAGCTCGGAGACCGACGCCTCCAGAATGCTTGGCAAGGTGCGTTGGCCGGTGGTGGCGATCCGGCGAGTTCGCCGCTCTACGTCTTCGGTCCGTTCCTGTCGCTGATCGTGGCCGCGGGTGTGGCCAAGGTGACCTTCGGGCCGTCGATCTGGCTCGCCGTCGTCACGATCGCGGTCGTCTCGCTGCTGTACCGGCTGGTGATGCGCTGGATCGTCGACGGCAGTGGCGGCACCGGACTCAGCGAAGAAGAACTCGGACCGTGGGCCGCGAAGATCAGCGCCGCGATCACCTGCATCGAGTACACGCTCACGTTTCTCGTGAGCATCGCGGCGCTGGTGACGTTCATTGCCGACCGCGTCGGGCTGCGGCGTGCGGTCCTGGGCATCGACGCCCGAACGTGGCTCGCGCTGGGTGTCGCCGTGCTCTGCGGCGCCCTGGTGAATCGGGGCCCGCGAATGGTGTCCTGGGTCTTCGGCCCGGCGACCGCGGGAGTGCTCGCGCTGCTCTGGACGATGATGATCGCCACCGTGGTTCGTCGCGGTTTCCACCTGGCGCCGCTCGATTTCCGGGCCTTCAGTGGCCGATACCTGCGCTACACGCTCGGCGGGTTCGTTCGCATCCTTGCGCTCATGACCGGGATCGAAGTCTTCGCCAACCTCGTCGCCTCGTATGCCGGACCGCCCGCGGTGCGGAGTCGGCGCGCCTTCACGAGCTTGGCGATCATCATGGGAAGCACGTCGTTGACCATGGTGATCGTCGGGCCCGCGATCCTTGCGATCTCGGATCCGGCCAAGGCCCACGTCTCGGTGTTCACCCAGACGATGGACGCCCTCTTGCCGCGACCGCTCACACTGGCCGGTACCGGTATCGGCGTGCTGGTCCTGCTGTCGGCGGCCGCCGCCAGTGCGCTCGGAATCCAGAACCTCTTCCTCGGGCTCTCGGTGCGGCACTACGCGCCGGCCGCGCTGGCGTATCCGAATCGGGTGGGCGTGGCATCACGACCGGTCTGGATCGAGGTCGGTACCGCCTGTGTCGTCTTCCTGATCCTCGGCAGTAGAGAAGCGACGTACCTCGCGGTCTACGCAGCTGGTGTGTTCGTGCTGCTCTCGATGACGGCGTGGGCTGCGGTGCTGCGCGTCGTCCGGCGACGCCGACATGGTGCCGACCTGGGCATCGCCACATTGGTGGCCGTGCTCGCGGCGGCGGTGTTCGCGTCGGCGGCAACGGTGGTGATCTTCGTCGAACGTTTCACCGACGGCGTCTGGATGTACTTCGTCCTCGTGCCCGCACTCGCCGGGGTCTTCGGTCTGGTGCGCCGCCAACGGGGTCATCCGGGTCCGACGGTCGAGCGGATCGGCCGGCTCCTCAGCCGGTGGAGTGGTGGGGATCACTCGTTGGTGAATGTGGGTGCCGCGCCCGACGACGTGGTTCCCCTCGTCGAATCGCTGCGCAACGGCAGGGGAACCGAGGCAGACGCCCCCACGGTCCCGGATCGTCAGGGCACGCCGATGCTTCATCGTGTCGCCGCCATGCCGGCATCGGGTCCGTGGCGGCTGGC
>JAENVU010000140.1 GCA_016650415.1 Acidimicrobiia bacterium | reverse complement strand
GTCGACCACGTAGCCGCCGGTGCCGGTCGCGTTGAGGGTCACGCCGCGGGTGATGTCCCAGCCCAACCAGTACGGGCCGTTCCGGGCCGTACCCGGGGGCGCGCCCGCGCCGGATCCGAACGGGTGCAATCCACCGAAGCCGTCCAGGACATAGCCGCCGCCCTTCGACGACAGCGCCACGCCTCGAACGATGTCCCAGCCCAACCAGTACGGGCCGCCCGTCGCAACCGGCGGGAGCGGGCTGGCCGCCCCGATCCGGAATCGGTGGAGACCGCCGTATCCGTCGACCACGTAGCCGCCCGTGCCCTCGGGCACGATCGCGATCCCGCGGGCGATGTCGAACGGGAAGGCCGGACCACCCGAGATCGAGGTCGGGTACTTGCCGCCAACCGCGTACCGACTCACCGTGCCGCGGGGATCGACGATGTAGCCACCGGCGTGGGGCCGCACCAACTTGGTTGCCCATGGGCCGGTTCCGCCGCTTCCGAAGGCACGGATCCGCACGTTCTTGGAGGTGTTGTTGGCGAGTCCGTTCATGGTGTAGCTCGTTGCGGTCAGCGGGAGGCTCACCACGCCGTTCGGCCCGCTCACTTCGTATCCGGAGATGGTGGAGGAGTTTCCGTTGGAGTCGGGCTTGGACCATCGCAGGTCCACCCCGCCCGAGTGCACCACCGCGGTGAAGTTGGTCGGGACGGTGGGCGGGACCATCGGGAGTCCGCCGCAGTTCGGCATCGCGTTGCAGATGTCGAGACGTCCGTTGGTGGCGACCTTGTCCGTGAGGCCGTCCAGTGTGGTGGCCGACGTGAGGAGCCGGCTCTTGAGCTGGCTGAGGCTCAGGTTCGGTTCGGCCGAGAGGACGTCGACGGCGGCACCCGAGACCATCGGTGTGGCCATCGAGGTGCCGTTGTAGAAGCAGTAGTCCGAGTTGATCGGGCACTGGGGATCGAGGTTTCGCGGGATGGTCGAAAGGATCTGCGAGCCGGGTGCCGCGATGTCGACCGTCGTGGCGCCGTAGTTCGAGTACGACGCCAGGGTGCCGTTGTTGGTCGAGGCGGCGACGCAGATGACTGCCGCGCTCGCGTCCTCGCACGGGAGCACGTCGTTCCCCGGCTGGTCGAGGTCCCGAGGATTGAGGGCGTTGTCGCCGTTGCCGCTGGCGGTCACGAACAGCACGCCCGCGTTCTCGGCCCGCTGGATGGCGACGTGCAGAGCCGACTGCTCCGACGGCGCCGGGTTGTATCCGCCCCACGACGCCTGGAGGACCCGGAGGTTGACTCCCCGGGCCTTGGCCGCAAGCCCGAAGTCGATGGCTTCGACCGCGTCGGCGACCGATCCGTCGCCATTCGAGTCGAGCATCTTGAGGCTCATCATCGAGACCTTCTGCGTGGCGCCGCTGATGCCGACGCCGTTGTTGCCCACCGCGCCCAGGATTCCGGCGACGAGGGTCCCGTGGCCCGCGAAATCCTGCGGGTTGCAGCGGACGGCCAGGTTCGTCGACGCCGATGTGGCGTCCCAACCGTGCGAGCCGTAGGGGCACCCGTTGATGCCCGTGCGGTTCGTCCACATGTTGGCGCGCAGATCCGGGTGGGTCACGAGGATCCCGGTGTCGAGCACCCCGACGACCACCTCGCGTGAACCGGTCGAACCGTTCCACCCGGATTCGGCTCGGGCTCCCCCGGGTTGGTCGTCGAAGAGGCCGTACTGGTCGGTGTAGTAGGGGTCGTTCGGGGCGGCAAAGGCGTGGATGCGCATGTTGGGTTCCACGGTGCGCACGCCGGGGATGGCCGAAACTGCGGCCGTGTCCACCGTGGCGCCGGGCGCGGGATCGACGATGACCGTGTCGCCGGCGATCGATTGGACCGGCGCGCCGCCGAAGGCGGCAACTGCGGTGCTGAGCGCTTCACCGCGTCCGGGATCAACCGTGACGAGGACCCGGTCGTCCGCCGGGGTGGCGGCGATCGCGGAGTCCGACACCGTCGGCGCCGGCGCGGCGTCCTGGGCGGTGAGGGTCGGTGTCGCCGGCCGGCCGGCGTTCGCCGGGGTGGCACCGAGACCCGCGAGCAGCGCCGCACTCATCCCTCCGGTTGCGAGCAGCGCAACAAACGAACGAGATCGATGGCCTCGGCGCATACGGTGGGTGTCCCTTCTGGGTGTCGGTTCATGCCGCGCGAGCCGCGCAACCGGTCGACAAAGTTCAAAAGTGTACCGGGCGCTGTAATCCGGGTTCGCGCGGGGAGTCACCCAATTCGGTGGTAGTCGCCGCTGAACGTGACGTTCGGCGACCGGTCGCGTGGACGCCTACGGGACCGCCGCCTCACCTGCTCCCAGGCGCCGAAGAGCGGGTCACTTCGGCGCTCGACGCCATGGCCAAGGGCGTCCCGATCAGAACGACAGCGCAGGGCCTGAGGGCCGAGCAGATCGGCAGTTATGAGCGGTCGGGCACGGACCAGTGACGTGGCGGCCTGCCCCCGAACGGCACTTCGGGGATGGCGACGACTTCGCGTTGAGGCGGCGATCGGAACGCGCGCGTCCTCGCTCGTGGGCATGCCGGCGCAAAGATCGCTGCTTCGTGGTGGTCGCGGTCATAGCTCAGCGTCATCGCCACGGTGTCGTGAGGCTTGCCGGTCTCGCGTCCGACATGAACGAGGAGCAGAAAGGTGTGGCCGAGCAACCATCCCCATCCGTGTCGGTACAGCCGCAATGGCATCCGAAACACCATGAGCGCGAGACGACCGGGCGCGCCCCGCAGCCCGAGAAGCGGACGGTTATGCCCCGCCCTTCCTCGGGTCTGCGAAGGCGGAACTCGAGGCGGCCATCATCGTGTGCCGGTCGGGAACAGGCGACGCCGTCCGGCGTAGATCACCATGCCTGCGAACACGATCCACAACGCGGCGAGGCCTATTCCGGCCGTTCCCCCGCCGCGCTCTGCGTACCCGTGGAGGTCGGGTGGCAAGAATGTCGCGCTGCGGTACGTGTGCACGTTCGCACCAAAGTGGAAGACGTCATGGGCGATGATCGCGCCGACTGGGTTGCCAGTCAGTGCCGTCGGCACGGTGGCGATGACAGCGCCGATCTCGGGCTGTACGAGGTCGGCACCGCGGAACTGCGGATACCCAAGGTGATACGTCGCGGTGATGCCCATTGAAAGCACCAGCGTCAGCGCGGCGAAGCGCAGATGACGCCTTCGGCTTTCGTCGCGCAGGAGCAGGTACGCCACGGTGGCCGGAAACACGAAGAGCATCAGCGCGTCCACGGTGCCGTAGAGCACGCCGCGCCAGGCGAGTTC
>JAENVU010000139.1 GCA_016650415.1 Acidimicrobiia bacterium | reverse complement strand
GAGCACAGGCCACCGGTATCGCACACCTGGTACATGAAGGAGTCGGCTCCGTTGAGGTCCGCCGTTGGTGTGTAGTCGACGGTCCCGTTCGCAAGCGGGACGGCGGTGCCCTTGGTCGGTGGCGTGATGATCGTGACGGTGGTCGGGTCCATGTTGACGTCGCTGTCGTTGCCGAGCACCGCCAGATTGGTCGTCGGGGCGTCTTCGAGGACCGAGTAGCTGTCCGCGTTCGTGACCGGCGCGGCGTTGGCGAGCGTGACATCGAGTCGTGACGGGTAGGCCGCGGTCATCGCGACCCACATGTCGTTCTTGCCCTCGAGGAGTCGGACCCGCAGCTCGTGGCCGGCGAGGAACGTACGGCTGACTGATCCGATGGTGATCGTCCGGTGGGTCCAGGTCGGGCCGATGTTCCAGTTGGGGATCAGGACCTGGGTCGAGGCGAGCTTGACGCAGTTGACCCCTCCTGATTCACAGTCGTAGAGGAAGACGTAGGGGTTGCCGGCGTCACCCGTGTCGAAGTCCTTCATGGTGGACCACAGACTCAAGGACACCGGGCCGTCGAGCGTCAGCGGCAAGGGGGTCGTGTAGGTCCAGAGGTGATACTTCCGCGGATCCGAGATCGTCTCCTTCCCGTCACCGTTCTTGATGGTGAGGCCCGGATCGCCGTCGGTGTCGAAGTCGGGCACGGGGGTCGCAGCGGGCGGCGGGCTCGTGATGAGGTCGTAGTTGACCGCGCTCGATCCGCTGGTGCCGAGATAGAACGAACTGGTGGTGATTCCCGAGTTGACGGTGATGGTGACCGTCGCCGTCGCGGTGAGCCCGCCACCATCGTCGACTCGGTAGACGAACGTGTCGGTCCCGATGAACGCGGCCGTCGGCGTGTACGTGAACGATCCGTCGGCCGCCAACGCCAGCGTGCCGTTGGTCGGTCCGCTCACGGCCGGGGTCTGAACGGTTAAGGGATGGCCGAGGACGTCGACGTCGTTCCCGAGGACGCCGGGAGCCGTGACCGTGAGGACGGTGTTCTGATTCATCGCGTACGCGTCGTCCTGGGGTTCGGGTGGCACCGGGGTGATGGTGATGGTGAAGGTGTGGGTGGTGCTGGTGTTGGTGCCGCCGTTGGTGGTGCCGCCGGTGTCGGTGGCGGTGAGGGTGATGGTGGTGGTGCCATAGGCGTTGGTGGTGGGGGTGTAGGTGAGGGTGCCGTCGGGGGCGATGGTTGGTTGGGTGGTGAAGAGTGGGTTGTTGTCGTTGGTGGCGGTGAAGGTGATGGTTTGGGTGGACTCGTTGGTGGGTCCGGGGCTGATGGTGCTGGCCCAGCCGGGGACGGTTTGGGGTCCGGCGTCTTCGAGGATGGTCTGGTCGGCGCCTCGGGTGAAGGTGGGTGCGTCGTTCACGGACGTGACAGTGATGGTCACGAACGCCGAAGCGGTTGCTCCGGACGGGTCCTGAGCCGCGTAGGCGAACCGGTCGGTGCCGCTGAAGCCGGGGGGCGGCAGGTAGTCGACCACGTTGCCCCGTGCGGAGACGCCGCCGATGACCGCCGGACCCGCGGCGGTCAGCGTGAGCGGATCGCCATCTCGGTCGGTGTCGTTGCTCAAGGGCGCGATGACCGTCGCGGTGTTCTCGGCGACCGCGACCGAATCGTTGAGCGCCACGGGTGCGTCATTCACCGGGAGAACGTCGACAGTGATCGAGCCCCGTGCTGTCGCGCCGCCCGTATCCCGGACCGTGTACCCGAAGGTGGTCGGGCCCGAGAAGTTGGTCGGTGGCGTGTACCGCACGGTGCTCCCCAAGATCGATGCGCGACCGCGGCGCGGCGAGTCGACCTGGGCGAGTGCGAGTTGATCGCCCTCGGGGTCGGTGTCGTTCGTCAGCGGGGAGATCGTCGCGACCTGGTCCTCGAGGACTGTCACCGTGTCGTCGGCCGGAACCGGCGCATCGTTGACCGGCCGGACGGCGACGATCAGCTTGCCGGTGGCGCAACCGTTCGACCAGCACGGCCGGTAGTCGAACGTGAGCGTGCCGTTGAAATCGCGCGGTGGTGTGACCGCGACTCGCGTGCCCGCCGTCGGTGTCGCGGTGCCGCGTGGGCTGGCGGTGATGGTGACGTGGTCGAGGTGGTCGGTCGCCACGCCAGCGAGGGTGATCGTGGTGGGTGTGTCCTCGTCGATCGCGACCCGGACCGTCGGTGTGTTCGGTGCGGCCAGCGCAGTTTCGGCCGCCGGTGGTCGGAGAGTCGCCGCCCGCGCGGGGGGTGGGCTGGGTCCGGCGAAGATGCCAGTGACGATGGATGCGGCGGCGACGGCGAGACCGGAGACCGCGGCACCGATGACGGGGGGAATCGAGATCCCACCGAGGGGGCTCTGCGCGAGGAGTGAGAGCGGACCCATGGCGAGCCGCAGGCGTCCGATCGAGATATTGAGGAAGGCCCGCGCGACCGCGGGATCGAAATGGGTCTCGGCACAGCGCGCGATCTCTGCTCGGGCGGCCGTCGCGTCGATGGGATCCTTGTAGGAGCGCGCCGAGGTGATGACGTCGAACACGTCCGCCACCGCGACGATTCGCGCGGCGTAGGCGATGTCGGTCCCGGCCAGCCCGTGGGGGTACCCCCGGCCGTCCCACCGTTCATGATGCTCGCCGACCGCCAGCACCCATTCGCCGAGCCAGTCGTTCAGCGGTGCGACGAGGCGCGCGCCGGCCTCGGGATGGAGCTTGAGAATCGCCCATTCGTCTTCGGTGGGCCGGGTGGTCTTGTTCAGGATCTCGTAGGGCACCTCGAGCTTGCCGATGTCGTGGAGGAGGCCGGCCCAGTGCAGGAGTTCGACGTCGTGCTTCGGAAGACCGAGTTCCTCGGCGATCATCTGCGTGTAGGCCCGGACGCGCTCCGAGTGTCCGCGGGTGATGCGATCGTGCGCGTTGAGTGCGGCCACGAGTTCGAGGATCCGCTCGGCAGCTTCGGCCGGCGTCTCGCCCACTCGTCCGGCCTTCGCTTCGGCTACGACGCGCTGGAGTTGGGTCACGGTTCCCGAGCGGAGCGCGATCTTGAAACGCGACGGCGCTTGATCGGGGAAGACCAGCGAGAGTTTGAGCAGCGCCCCGAGCGGCAGGAGTCGCCGGGCGGCCTTGTCGACCACGATGAGGACGACGGTCGATGCGCCACACAGCGCGATCCACCACGCGAGATAGCCGTAGAGCGACTCGGACGGTGCGGCGACCAACCGGCTGACCAGCATCACGAAGCCGAGCGATGCGCCGATTGGCACGGTCGCGACGAACACCCGCACGCCGAGCGCGGCGACCGAATGTGACGACCACCGCGGTGACTGCGTTGTCACCTCGTCGTCGGCGCGTTCGTGCCGCGTCCCAGCCTGCCTGCTCATAGGGAGTGAATCGACAGAATTGTCGACCTCCTGAGCGGTCATGCTGAGTTTCACAAAATGTGTGAGCCCGGCGACGAGACCACCCAAAAGTCATCAGCAGTACGAAGTGCGCGGAATTGTCAGGGACTGTCCGCATTCCGGGTCCCGAGACGGGTCGCGATCAGCGACCGATTCGTCAGCCGGCCGCCGCGTTGAGCTGGTCGAGGTGTTCGGTCGCTTCGAGATACTCGTTCACCCAGCGTTCGATCACGGCCGCGGTCTTCTCGACCTTCTCGAACTGACCCACCACTTGCCCCACCGGGTTGAACGCGACGTCGACGGTCTGGTCCGGATAGCGGTGCGTCGCCGAGACGGCGATACCCGACACCATGTACTGCAAGGGCATGCCCAGCGGT
>JAENVU010000138.1 GCA_016650415.1 Acidimicrobiia bacterium | reverse complement strand
TGGTTGATCAGGGGCTTGTCGGGATTCGCGAGAAGGGCAGCGTAGTCGGCCGAGCTGATGCCATGGGCGAAGAGGTTGTCGTCATACGTCGGCAGGCTGACCATCGCGAGGATTTCACCGGTCTGTGGGTTCATCACGATGACGACCCCACGCTTCAGCTTGGCGGTCGACATACCCCACTTGAGTGCCTGTTCGGCGTACTGCTGCTCCTTGACATCGATCGTGAGGTCGAGCGAATTGCCTGCGACCGCATCCTTCACCGTCTGGAGAACCTGCAGTTTGCGACCCGACGCGTCCTTCTCCACCAGCTGCGACCCGTAGACGCCACGGAGGGCCGCCTCGTACTCCGATTCGACCCCGGTCTTGCCGATGCGGTCGTCGGGCAGGTAGCCGTCGCCGGCCAGCGCGTCGAGCTCCGTCCGGTTGATCGGGCCCGTGTACCCCATCACCTGCGACAGCAGGGCCCCGGTCGTGTATTCCCGACGGGACTCGACCACGATTTCGGTGCCCGGCAGGTCGAGTCGTGACTCGGCGATGAAGTTCGCGACTTTCTCGTCGACGTCCGACGCGACACGTACCAGCTCGAACCTTGAGCCTGGGTTGGCGTCGATCGCGACGTTGATGTCAGCTGGATCCATGTTCAGCAGGATTGCCAGACGCTGCACGACTTCGGCGCGCCGGTCCTCCGGCAGGTCCGCCGGACGGATCTTCACGGTATAGGCCGGGACGTTCGTAACGAGCGGGAGGCCGTTCCGGTCGTAGATCACGCCGCGGATCGAGACGATCGGTTGCTTGACCGAACGATTGGCCTGGGCAAGCGTGGCGAACTGGCCATTGCTCGACACCTGGAGCATGAACAGCCGACCGCCCAGGATCGTTCCGAGGATCACTACCACGAGGCCAAACACCAGGAATCGAACGGGCGACCGCTGATCGCTCAGTGCTTGCGGGCCGACGCCGACCGAGTCCGCGCTCACCAAGTCGCTCGCTCTTCTGGCCGGTACCGATCGCGAATGGAGAGCGCCAGCGGGCCGAAGAGCAAGCCGAGGACGGCGTCATAGACCGCACCCGGCATCAACGAAGCGACCGGATCGGCAATGACCACCGGGGGGTTGATAGCGGCGACGAGGGCCTGAAGCGTCATTGAATACACGAGACTCACGATCGGAACGGCGATGACCGGCGCGAGGGGCCGGATTCGAATGAATGTGCGCGAGATCAGGACCGACATCCCGACTGCGATAACCAGAGCGAATACCGATGCACCGAATGGGCGCGGGGCCAGGCTGTCGAGCACGACACCTCCGACAAACGCCCAGACCAGACCCGACTCGAGACCGGCGGTGATGCTCCAGATGACGCCGAATACGAGGACCGGATGAGGATGAGCATCGCCTATCTGCACGTACGGGACGAGACTCAGTTCAAGCAGAGCGGCGGCCGTCGCTCCAATCGCGGCGAATATATGGGTCATTAGGCGACGTCGATCCTTGGCGTGCCGGCCACGGGTCGAAGGCGGAGTAGAGACCGCGATCACCACAGACGGACGGCCGGGCCGCGTCCGAACCGCAGTATCCCACGGGTTCCATGGACGAGCAACGGATCCAGGGGCGATCGGCCAAGGAGGCACTTGCCGGCTCGTCAGCCACCGCGTGTCGTCTGGAGCCTGGCCGGCGGCCCAATCATCTGGCACCTCTGTTTGTGGATCACGTGGTTGTTTCACGTGAAACACCGGCCGACTCGTCGGTTTCACCATGGATGACCGCCAGTCAATGCACCTACGCCATCATCTGCCGGAAGGCGGCTGCGCGTCCACGTCTCAGATCCGCACCCGATTGCCGCGAGACGGGGGAGGACCCTGGAACTGCTAGAATTCGTGCTTGTGAAGCATCATTGGATGGGGACCTTGTGGGCCGAGTGATCGCCTGTACGAATCAGAAGGGCGGCGTCGGCAAGACCACAACGGTTGTCAATCTCGCAAGCTACCTCGCACTTGCGGGTGATCGCGTCCTTGTCATCGACCTCGACCCCCAGGGCAACGCGACAAGCGGCCTTGGAGTCGACCGGTCCGAAGGTGCTTCTGTGTACGACGCAGTGATCGACAACGTTGATTTGGCGTTGCTCCTGCGCGAAAGCGGGATCGCCGGGCTATCGCTGATCCCTTCGTCGATTGCCCTCGCGGGTGCCGAAGTCGAGCTCGCTCCGCTCGAGCAGCGGGAACGGCGGCTCGCCCGTCTGCTGGTTACGATCCGCGACCGCTTCGACTACATCCTCCTCGACTGCCCTCCTTCACTCGGACTCCTGACCGTGAACGCCCTCACCGCGGCCGACGGGGCGCTCATCCCTATTCAATGCGAGTACTACGCCCTGGAGGGCCTCGCCCAGCTCCTCGCCACCATTGCGCTGGTACGCGAGCATTTGAACCCAGGATTGGAGATCGACGGAGCCGTCCTCACCATGTTCGACGCCCGCACGAACCTGGCGAGCGAGGTTGCCGCCGAGGTGCGGACTCACCTGCCGGATCACGTGTTCACGACCGTGATCCCGCGCAACGTGAAGTTGTCCGAGGCTCCAAGCCATGGCCAGCCGATCCACGTATACGCACCGGACTCCCGCGGGGCATCCGCCTACCGCGCCCTTGCCGAAGAATTCCGGTCGCGCCTGTCCCAAGAGCCTGCGACCGCGGTCATGGTGGCGTGATGAACCCTCGCCCTGATCGACCGGCCGGGTTGGGTCGCGGACTTGCCGCCCTCATCCCGCAACGGCCCGCAAGCACGACGGGCTCAACAGAAATCTCCCTCGACCGCATCCGCGCCAACCCGCGGCAGCCGCGCATCCGAATGGATGATGCCGCGCTGTCCACCCTTGCAGCGAGCATTCGCGAGCATGGCGTCATACAGCCGATCCTCGTCACGGAGACGATCGACGGTTACCAGTTGGTCGCCGGGGAGCGGCGCGTACGAGCGGCTCGGCTCGCAGGTCTTGAGCGCATCCCTGCAGTCATCCGCCAACTCGCGGATCGGGAACAGCTCGAACTCGCCCTCGTCGAGAATCTCCAGCGCGAAGACCTCGATCCGCTCGAGTCGGCGCGGGCCTACCGACAACTGATCGACGAGTTCGGGTTCTCGCAAGAGGCACTGGCGGCTCGGGTCGGCCGCGCCCGTTCGACGGTCGCGAACACTCTTCGACTGTTGGATCTCCATGGC
>JAENVU010000137.1 GCA_016650415.1 Acidimicrobiia bacterium | reverse complement strand
GCGACGACGCGCTCGCGCCGCACCTGACTGCCGCGGCGCTGCGCGACCTCGACGGTGTCGAGCGCGGCCGCGTCGAACTCACCCGCCCGGGCGTCGCGCCGCTCGATCTCCGTCACGTTGTCGTGCATCGCAGCCTGCACCTCGAACCGGTCGACCGGACCGTCGTCGACGGCATCCCGGTCACCTCGGTCGCGCGGACGCTGGCCGACTGCTCGGGCGTGCTGTCTCTCGGACAGTTGGCCCGGGCGCTCGACTCGGCCTTGGTCGGCCGGCTCGTCAAGCGAGCGGACCTGCTCGAAGTGGCGAGTCGGCTCGGTCCGGCGCCCGGCCGCAAGATCACCAACCTCCGTCGCCTGCTCGCCGAGCGAGGTCCGGACGCTGACACCGCCGGGAGCCGGCCGGAGATGCGACTCTTTCGGGTGCTGCGAGCCGCCGGTCTTCGGGAGCCGGTGTCGCAGTTCAAGGTGGAGTGGGGATCGCACTATTTCCTCCTCGATGCGGCCTATCCGGACCTTCTCGTCGATCTCGAATATCAGGGTTTCGATCCGCATCGGACCCGCTCGGCATTCGATCGCGACGCGCGACGGGCCCGGGCCCTGACCGCCGCGGGATGGCGGGTGGTCTACCTCACCTCCCGCGATTCGGACGCCGACATCGTCGAGACCGTCCAAGCGTTTGGCGTCTGACTCGCCCCACGCCCGCCTCAGCCGCCAAACGCCGACAGGCGGGGAAGTTGACGTTCGTGTCAGGGACCGGGGACACTGACCGAGCCCACGGAGCACGAGGACGGCGCATGAGCGAACGCAAATTGTTCTTCGACGAGGTCGCGGCCGGTGATGCTGCGCCCGAGGTGTCACACGAACTCACTCGTACCGATCTGGTGATGTACGCCGGTGCGTCCGGCGACTTCAACCCGATGCATACCGACGAAGTCCAGGCCCAGGCGGCCGGGCTGCCGAGCGTGTTCGGCCACGGCATGTTCACGGCCGGCCTGCTCGGTCACGCGATCACCGACTACGTCGGCGTCGGCAACCTCCGCAACTACAAGATTCGCTTCACCAAGCAGACCTGGCCCGGCGAGAGACTCACCACCCACATCAGCGTCCTGCGCAAGTACGAAGAAGGTACCGAGCGTCGGATCGACCTCGAATGCTCGGTGACGAACCAGAATGGCGAGGTCAAGCTGACCAGCGTCGCCGTCGCGGCGTTGCCCGAACATCGATGACGTCACGTGAGTGACGCGAGCCAGAACGTGAGGACGATCACGAGATGACGGTGCTGCGGTTCGACCTGCCCCAACCGGATTTCGAGACGGAGGCGTTCTGGGCCGGCGCGAAGGAGGGCAAGCTGCTCATCAAGCGCTGTCTCTCCTGTGAGCGCCCCCACTTCTACCCGCGACCGTTCTGCCCGCATTGCTGGGGGTACGAGGTCGAGTGGGTCGAGGCGAGCGGTCGGGCCACGCTCTACACGTGGTCGGTCGTCCGGCGCAACGACCTGCCGCCGTTTCCCGAGCGGGTGCCGTATGTCGCCGCGGTCGTCGACCTCGCCGAAGGCCCGCGGATGATGACCAACGTCGTCGACTGCGAGTTCGAGGACCTGACCAACGGGATGGAACTCGAGGCCGTGTACCACCCGATCTCGGACGACGTCACGATCGTCCAGTTCCGTCCGGTCGCCTGACGTGGCCGGCGGGTCCGACGTGTCTGACGGGTCCGGGGTGCCCGACTGGAGCTTCCCGTTCGAGGAATCGCTCCACGAAGTGTTCCCCGCCCTGCACGATGCCCAGAGCGCGTGGCTGAGCCAGATCGACTCGCTGCCCTCGCCGGATCGCACCACGCACGAGCTGATCCGTCTCGTGTGCACCGTGATCTTGCGGAACCCGGCGGGGATCCGACGGCATGCCAAGCTCGCCGCCGAGGTGGGCGCGTCGTGGGACGAGGTGTTGGGGTCCATCATGTTGACGGTCCCGGCGTTCGGCATGCTTGCCGCGGTCGAGGCCATTCCGATCGCGCGCGAAGGCTTCGACGCCGCCGAGCACCCCGAGGACGACTGACATGCCCGACACGGAAGTGCCATTCCGGATCCTCCCGGCGCTGACCGACCTGAACCGGGACTTCTGGACGGCCGGGGCGCGGGGCGAGCTGCGGTTCCTGCGGTGCAATGCCTGCGGCTACTACAACCACCCGCCGACGGCGATCTGCCCGATGTGTCATTCGAAGGACCTCGCGCCTCACACGGTGTCGGGAAAGGCCACCCTGCACACGTTCACGGTCAACTACCAGCCGTGGATGCCCGGTCCCGAACTGCCCTACGTCATCGCGATCGTCGAGCTGCCCGAGCAGGAGGGTCTGCGGCTCACCACCAACATCGTCAACTGCCCGATCGAGGATGTGGCGATCGGGATGCCGATGCGGGTCACCTTCGAACACCACACCGACGGCGACGACGAGATCTACATCCCGCTGTTCGAACCGGATCGGAGCGGGTCATGAGCAAGTTCGTCGAGAAGCAGACGGTCATCAGCGGGGTCGGGCAGTCCGACGTGGGTCGGCGACTGTTCCGAGACCCACTGGAGCTCACGCTCGACGCGTGCTTGGCCGCGATCGCCGACGCCGGTCTCACGACCAAGGACATCGACGGGGTCGCGACCTATCCCGGCCCGATGTCGGTCCCACCCGGCTTCTCCGGCGCCGGAGTGGTCGACGTCCAGGACGCACTCCGGTTGGAACTCGGGTGGTGGTCGGGCGGGATCGAATCGCCCGGCCAACTCGGGTCGGTCATCAATGCGTGCCTCGCGGTGGCGGCCGGACTGGCGAACCACGTGCTCTGTTTCCGCAGCGTCTGGGAAGGCAGCGCCCAAGGTTCGCAGGGCCGGAGCGCGGTGATGCCGGGAGGCGGCGGCGGGAGCTTCCGCGCCAGTGGCTTCATGGAATGGACGCTGCCCTTCGCGGCGCCGTCGGCCGCGCCCTGGATCGCGCTCATGGCCCAACGCCACTTCTACGAGTTCGGTACCACGCGCGAACAGCTCGGTCAGATCCCGCTGACCGCGCGGAAGAACGCGGCGTTGAACCCGAAGGCGATCTACACCGATCCGATGACCATGGAGGACTACCTCAACGTCCGGATGATCTCGACGCCGCTCTCCCTCTACGACTGTGACGTGCCCTGCGACGGAGGGACCGCGGTGATCGTCTCGCACGTCGATTCGATCCCCGATCTGCGCCGGCCACCGATCCACGTCGAGGCGGTGGGCACGGCACTGCGGGGCCGTCCGAGCTGGGATCAGTTCGACGATCTCACCACGATGGCGAACCGAGATGCCGGCGCCCAGCTGTGGGGGCGGACCGACCTCACCCCCCAGGACGTGGACATCGCCGAGATGTACGACGGGTTCTCCTTCATCGCGCTGACCTGGCTCGAAGCGATGGGGTTCTGCGGGCACGGCGAAGGCGGGGCCTTCGTGGAGGGCGGTCAGAACATCGCCCGCGACGGGGGAGTGCTCCCCCTGAATACCCACGGTGGGCAGCTTTCCGCGGGGCGGCTCCATGGCTACGGCTTCCTCCACGAGGCCTGCACGCAACTCTGGGGCGAAGGCGATGCGCGGCAAGTGCCCGGGAACCCCGAGGTGGGGGTCGCGTGCGCAGGCGGTGGGCCCCTCGCGGGCGCGCTGCTGCTGACGACCCACCGCTGATCGAGCCGGTACCGCCGCTAACGTCGAACCAGTGGTCGCCTCTCCGTCGCGCCGGTTCAAGACCGCGCTCCTGTTGATCCTCATCGTCGCGGCGGGTATCCGGACGACGTTCATCATCACGGTCGCCCGGCACGACACCGACTCGTTCTACGACGCGGGCTACTACGAACTCCAGGCCCGGCAACTCGGCAAGGGTCACGGCTACAACGACCCGTTCCAGTTCCTCCCCGGCCATCCGCACGTCTCGACCCCCGCGGCCGATCACCCACCGCTGACCGTCTTCACGATCCTGCCGGTCATCTGGGCCGGTGATCAGATCGGATTCGCCGAATCGACCACGCAACTCATCGTGCGGTTCGAGATGTTGCTGCTCGGGATGGTGGGGATCGTGCTCCTGGCGATGCTGGCGAGACGCTTGGCCGGGGACCGAGCCGGGCTCATCGCCGCGGCCATCGCCGCGACCTACCCGCACCTCTGGATCAACGACACCCTGATCATGTCCGAGACGCTCGCGGTCGCAGCCGTGGTCGGAGCCCTGCTCCTGCTGCTCCGGCTGGAGGACGAACCGAAGTTGGCGACCGCCGCTGCGCTCGGAGTCGTCTGTGGCCTGGGCGCGCTCGCACGGGCGGAACTCATCCTCTTGGCACCACTCCTGGCGCTCCCGCTGCTCTGGTTCTGGCGGGCGCGGCCCTGGCGCGCCCGAATCGCGACCGTCGTGGTCGTCGGGGTCGGTGTGCTCGCGATCGTCGGTCCGTGGGTCGCGTTCAACCAGGCGCGATTCGAGGAGTCGACCTTCATCTCGACCAACGACGGCATCGCCATCCTCGGCTCGACGTGTGATGCGGTCTTCTCCGGGCCCCCGATCGGACTGACCAACCTGTCGAAGTGCGTGCCGAAACGGGCGCCGAAGGGCGACCAGTCGGTGGTCTCCAAGATCTACCGGCAGCGCGCGTTCGACTACATCAACGACGGGCACGGCATCCAGTTCCTCAAGGTGATCGCGGCGCGGATCGGGCGCGACTGGGGGCTGTTCCGCCCGGCCGACATGCCGTCGTTCAACGAGAGCGAAGGCCGACCGCGGTGGGTGACCACGCTCGGCATGTGGTGGTACTACCCGCTGCTCGCGCTGGCGATCGCCGGGGCGGTGGTGCTGCGGCGCCGCCGGGTGCGGCAGTGGTTCCTCGCCGTCCCTCCCGTGATCGTGACGGTCGGGGCGATCCTGTCCTACGGCCAGACCCGGTTCCGGGTGCCGGCGGAACCGGTGATCGTCGTCCTCGCCGCGGTCGCGCTCAGCGCGGTGGTGGGAGTACCAGGTCGGCGAGCTCGGCGAGATGATCCGATCGAGACCCCGTCACCAGTTGCAGGGTGAGCGTCCGCTTGTAGAACAGGTGGATGTCGTGTTCCCAGGTGAAGCCGATCCCACCGAAGATCTGGATGGCGTTCGCGGCGAGCCGGTAGAAGTCGTCGGACGCGAATGCGATCGCCATCGTGGCGGCGCGATGACGCTCCTGCGGGTCGGCGGCGTCGCAGGCCCACGCCGCGTAGTACCCGATCGCGCGGCCGAGTTCGAGGGCTCGGAGCATGTCGGCGGCGAGGTGCTGCACCGCCTGGAACGATCCGATGGGCCGCCCGAACTGTTCTCGGGTCTTGGCGTATTCGAGCGTGAGTTCCAAGGCGCGTTCCGCCGCGCCGATGCCGTCGAGCACGTACGCAACGGTCAGACGGTCACGCGCGGCGGGGAGCGCCGACGCGATGTCGCCGGTCAGCACGGTTCCCCGGGCGCCGTCGAACTCGACGGACGCGAACTTCCGGGACCCGTCGACACTCGCCTCAGGCTCGATCCGGACTCCGGGCGCGTCGGCCCGGAGCGCGATCACCTGCGGTTCGACGACGACGACGAGCAGATCCGCGGCGGCACCGTCGAGGACATGAACCTTCCTGCCCCGCAGCCCGCCCTCGGACGCGCGCACCGGATCCGTGCGACTGTCAGCGACGGCGACCGTGGCCACCGCCGACCCGGCCGCGAGCCTCGGGAGCCATTCCGCCGCGATGGCGTCCGAGTCGAGATCGGCGAGCAATCCGATCGTGCCGACCGCCGATGCGGCGAACGGCCCGGGGTAGAGGGCGCGACCCATCTCGCCGAGGGGGAGCGCGAGATCGACCATGCCCATGCCGGCGCCACCGTGGGCGGGAGGAGCCAGCATGCCGGTGAGGCCCAGATCGGCCATGCCGCGCCAGATGTCGTCGACGACGGCGACATTGTCGTAGC
This sequence comes from Acidimicrobiia bacterium, assembly GCA_016650415.1. Lineage (GTDB taxonomy): Bacteria > Actinomycetota > Acidimicrobiia > IMCC26256 > JAENVU01 > JAENVU01. The sequence continues at coordinate 19,537 of JAENVU010000137.1, read as the reverse complement.
GGTCGCGGACGTAGCTCAGTGGCGCCCGCTCGGTGAAGTACCGGCGGACCGAGTCCCGCAGCATCTCGTGATCGTCGGTGAACTCGAAGTCCACGGATGTCCTCGCTCCGCTCGGAGACCACGGCCGGACTCCGACCTGACGCCGGCGTCAGGGAGGCGACGCTAGCGGGTACCTTGCCGGGGTGCGATTGCAGTACGGACCTGCCGAAGAATCCTTCCGTCGTGAGCTGACGGGTTGGCTGGACGCCAACCTCCCGCCCGCCGAGGTGCTGAGCCGCCCCAAGCTCTCGAGCGCAGATATCCAACCGTGGGGTCGGGCGTGGCAGCGCGCGCTGTTCGACGCCGGGTGGCTGGTGCCGGGGTGGCCACCGGAACTCGGGGGGCGAAACGCGAGCCCGGTCGAGCAGATGATCTACTTCGAGGAGATGTCCCGGCGGCAGATCCCGCGGAGTCTGAATCCCCAGGGGCTCGGGATCATCGCACCATCGATTCGTGACTACGGCACGCCCGCGCAGCAGGAGCAGTTTCTCCTCCCGACGCTTCGCGCCGAGATCGCCTGGTGCCTCGGCATGAGCGAACCCGGAGCCGGCAGTGACCTCGCCAGTCTGCGGACCCGGGCCGTGATCGACGGCGACGAGTTCGTGGTGAACGGGCAGAAGGTCTGGACCTCGGGGGCGCATCACGCCGATTGGTGTCTCTGCTTCGTGCGGACGAACACCGAGGTGCCGAAGCACAAGGGGATCTCCGCGCTCATCATCGACATGAAGACGCCGGGGGTGGAAGCGCGGCCGTTTCCCGAACTCACCGAGCCCGACTTCATGGATTTCAACGAGGTCTTCTTCACCGACGCGCGTGTCCCGCGAGCGAACCTGCTCGGCGAGATCGACGCCGGGTGGCCGATCACCCAGGGATCACTCGCGCACGAACGGGCGATGCTGTGGATCGACTACGCGTTCAGCCTCGACCGCGCCACGGAAGCGTTGATCGAACTCGGAGCCGAGCCGGGAGCGAATGGCCATCGGATCGGTGACGATGCGGTGTACCGCGATCAGGTCGCGACGACTGCCATCGACGCGCAGGCCCTGATGTGCATGGGCTACCGCGGGTTCTCCAAGTTCATGGCGGGGAAGTCGGCGCCGGAGCATTCACTGCTCAAGCTGTTCGGAAGCGAGTCGGTACAGAACGCGCTGGCCGTCGGTGTCGACGCGTTGGGGCCGCCCGGTCTCGACCGCAACCGTCTCGGTCCGCAGATGTGGCGCGAGGGTGCGTGGCTGACGCAATGGATGCGTTCGTTCGGCGGCACGATTCCCGGCGGGACGAGCGAGATCCAACGCAACATCATCGCCGAGCGAGTCCTCGGACTTCCTCGGCGGTAGACCGACGCGCGAGCGCGTCACGAGGGGAGCGGCCGTGTCGGAACGAGCGTTGAGCGACACCGAGATCGAGAAGATGCAGACTCCGGTCTGGCAACAGGTCCATGCGGCAATCGACGCGGGTGATCACGAGGCGGCGAAGGCGCTGCTCGACCGGGCCGTTGCCCAGTGGTCGAGCCTGCAGGACTACTCGATCAACTGGATTGCGTCGCTGCTCACCTTCATTGCGGATGAGCTCGGCGAGCCGGCTGTCGAACGAGCACTCCGCAAGACCGGCGACGAGTTCGTTCGCCCTCGCCGCAGCACCGACACCGCCTGGGGCGACCTGCCGGCCGCGCAGCGGGCCAAGGTGATCAGCCGGGCGATGCTGGCGAACACCGGCGCGGTCGAGGTGAGTGAGGACGACGAGAAGATCATCTTGTCGTTCCGCTGCGGGAGTGGCGGCCGACTGATCGACGACGGCCGGTACGAAGGTGAGCATCCGTATCGCACCCTCACGGAGCGTTCCGGACCGACCTTCATGCGCGACGAGATGTGGGTGTACTGCGCGCATTGTTCGGTGAACAACGAGATCCAACCGGTCGAATGGGGCGAGACGCCGACGAGTATCGAATACCCACCGACCCGGCCCGGTGAGGCCTGCGTCCATCACGTCTACAAGGACGTGACCAAGGTTCCCGTGGCCGACTACGACCGGATCGGGAAGGCGAAGCCCTAGCTCACCAGGGCGCGCAGGCCGTCGTCGAGACGGACCGACGGTGACCAGCCCGGCGGCGGATCGGCGGTCATCCACGGTCGCAGCATTTCCCGCGGTCGCGAGGCACGCGCACCCCACTCGACGTCGAGGGTGAGACCCGTCGCCGACTGGAAGCGGTCGACCAGTTCGCGGAGTGTGATCGCGCCGTCGCCGCGGGCACCGAAGGTCGGGCCGGGCGGCGCCGCGGCAGTCGCCAGCAGTGCACCGACGGCATCGTCCACGTGCACCAGATCGATCAGCTGGGTGCCGTCGGTCATCTGCAGGGGGGTGCCGTCGGCGCCGGCCTGGAGCAGGAAGGGGATGAGCTTGGCCCGCGGGTCGTCGGGCCCGTAGGTGTCGGTGAGTTCCAGGGTGTGGACGGCGAGCCCCTCGACTTCGGCGTAGAAGGTGAGGAGGTCGGCGAAGGCCTGCTTGGTCGCGGCGTAGAGCGACACCGGGCTGTAGGGCGCGGCGTCGTAGTGCTGCCAGACCGTGCCGGTGTTCACGAAGCGGGCGTCGGGGACCCGAACCACGGCCTCGGCCAGCGCGGTGCCGAACCCGAGGTTGGCTTCGATCATCGGCGCGATGTCGGTCGGCGTGTGCACCCCCCGGAACGCGGTCGCCAGATGGAAGCAATGGCTGGGAGCCAGCTCGGCGACCAATGACATCAAGGCGTCGATCTCACCCGGGATTCGCCGCGCGGTCACGCCCTCGGGGAGCTGATGATCGTCTCGCCGCACCAGGGCGTCGACGGTCCAGCCGTCGGCCGCGAGCCGGCGGACCAGCGCGGTGCCGACGAAACCGGTCGCCCCGGTGACCAGTGCCCGGCGGTCGCTCACGACGCCGGCTCGTACTCGAAGGGCGAGGCGTACTCGGCGAGCGGCGCGAACGCGGCGTCGCGATCGGACGTCACGACCTCGGGGACGGGCCAGGTGACTCTCACCGAGTCCCAGCGGATACCGGTGTCGGCGCCCGGCGAATGTTCGGTGCTCACCGCGTAGAGCACGACGGCGCCTTCGGACGTGGCCTGGAAGCCATGTGCGCAACCGATGGGCACGGTCACCGCGGTCGGCGCGGCGGCATCGAGTTCGACGGCGATCGCCTGCCCGTAGGCGGGTGAACCGATGCGCAGGTCGACGACGACGTCGAACGCGGTCCCGGCCACGATGGTGACGAGCTTCGTGTGGGCGTGCGGTGGAGTCTGGAAGTGCAGACCTCGGACCACGCCACGATGCGAGCGGGACCAGAACAGTTCGGCGATCGGTGATGCGTCGCCCGCAGGAGTGAGCGCCGAGGCCTGAAAGACCTTGACGAACTCCCCACGCACGTCGTCGTGGTGGAACAGGTCGATCACCGAGCAGCCCGGGATGGCCGTGGGTCTAGCTGTCACGACGGTCTCGCCGGCGCGCGATGACGGGTGAACGCACGAATCCTCGAATGGTCTCGATCATGTAATCGATCATCGGCTCGGACAGACCGGGATAGCAGCCGAGCCAGAGCCCGCGTTCGGCGACGGCGTCGGCCTGAGGGAGCGGACCGATCCGACGGTGCGTGCGATCGGCGAACGCCGGCTGGCGCAGCAGATTCCCACCGAATACGAGTCGTGTCGCGATCTTGGCGGCTTCCAACGCAGCAACGAAGTCGAACCGTTCGAAGCCGGCCTCGGCGGCCACGAGCAGCGGGAAGCCGAACCAGGCTGGGTGGCTGTTCGGCGTGGGTTGGACGATCTCGATCTCGGGGAGATCGACGAGCCCGTCGTGCAGCCGTTGCCAGTTGCTCCGTCGGGTCGCGATGAACCCGTCGAGCTTGTCGAGCTGCGCGACGCCGACCGCGGCCTGCATGTCGGTGAGCTTCAGGTTGTACCCGAGGTGGGAGTAGATGTACTTGTGGTCGTAGCCGAACGGCAGGTCACCGAGTTGCCAACCGAACCGGCGGCCGCAGGTGTTCTCCGCGCCGGGTGCGCACCAACAGTCGCGGCCCCAGTCGCGGAACGATTCGACCACGCGTTCGAGGCGAGCCTGATTCACGAGCACGCTGCCCCCCTCACCCATCGTGATGTGATGGGCGGGGTAGAAACTCGTCGTCCCGAGTGCGCCGAACGATCCGACCGGTGCGCCGTCGTAGGTGGAACCGACCGCGTCGCAACAATCCTCGACGAGCCAGAGGCCGTGACGGTCGCACAGTGCCCGGACCGCGGCGAGGTCGAACGGGTTGCCGAGCGTGTGGGCCACCATCACCGCCCGGGTCCGGTCGCTGACGGCCGATTCCAGCGCGGTGACGTCGATGTTCAGGGTGCGTTGGTCGACATCGACGTAGACCGGCACCAATCCGTGCTGATACAGCGGGGTCACCGTGGTGGGGAAGCCCGAGGCACAGGTGATGACCTCGTCGCCGGGCCGGAGTGCCTCGTCGCCCAGGCTGGCCGACGTGAGGGCTGCGACGGCCAGGAGGTTGGCCGAGGATCCGGAGTTGCAGAGCCGAACCGCCCCGGCACCCATGACGGTCGCGAACCGTTCCTCGAACGTATCGGCGAAGCGGCCGGTCGTGAGCCAGAAATCGAGCGACGCATCGACGAGCAGGCTCATCTCGTCGCCGTCGAAGACCTTGCCCGACACGGGCACCGGGCTCTCGCCGGGGACGAACGGCGTGGACGCGAACGCGACCTCGTGATACTCGCCGACGAGGCTGCGGATCGCGGCGCGGAGTTCGTCGGCAGTCACGACGCGAGGAAGCTGCGGTACCACGCCACCGTGGTGTGCAGTCCGTCCTCGAGCCCGACGGCCGTGGTCCACCCGAGCCGCTCCCGGGCTTTGGCGCTGGACAGCCACTGGTCGTGGATCTCGCCCGGCGCCCGATCGAGGACGAGCGGCGCGACGCCGGGCATGCCGACCGCTCGGCACGTGGCCTCGTAGATCTCCATGACGGTGCGCGGCGACTCGTCCGAGAAGTTCCACCCCTCGCCGGTCGCGATGCTCCCGTCCTCGAGCGCGGCGGCCAGCGAGGTGTAGGCGGTGACGACGTCGTCGACGTGGAGGTAGTCCCGCACGAAGGTCCCGTCACTGCGCAGGACGGGCTGTTGGTCCCGGAGGAGGGATCGGATGGTGCCGGGAACGATCCGGGACCAGTTGAGATCGCCGGGACCGAAGATGTTGCCGCATCGGGCGATCGCCAGTGGCACTCCGTAGGCGTGGGCGTACATCTGCGCGATGAGGTCGGCGGCCGCCTTCGAAACCTCGTAGGGCTCGGTGCCTCCGAGCGCGTGCGCCTCCGTGTACGGAAGTTCGTCGGTGGTGCCGTAGGCCTTGTCGCTCGACGCGATGACGATGGCCTGCACGACGTCGGGGTGGCGGCGCGCGGCTTCGAGCACGTTCCAGGTGCCCCGCACGTTGGCCTCGAGGGTTGCGACCGGCGCGCGGTGGGCCGCGCCGACGATCGTCTGCGCACCGAGGTGGTACACGGTGTCGGGTTCGTGGAGCGCGATCGCGCGTTCGAGGCAGGGGAGATCTTCGAGCCCGCCGTTGACCACCGTGGTGGAGTTGACCAGGCCGCTCCGGTAGAGCTCCGACTGCGGGTCGGTATCGAGGACCAGCGCGACGACGTCGACGCCGTCGTCGACGAGCCGGCGAACGAGCGCACTGCCCACCATGCCGGTGGCGCCGGTGACGAGCGCAGTGGTCATGAGGTCTCGTCCTCCGGCCAGACGGCCCACGGCGCATTCCCGGCATCCCACATCTCGTTGAGCATCATGAACTCCCGGTAGGTGTCCATCGGCTGCCAGAAGCCGTCGTGTTGGTACGCGACGAGCTGATTCGCCTCGGCGAGTTTCTGGAGTGGCGCGTGTTCCAGCACACACTCGGGATCGAGGCCGTCCAGTACTTCCGGTTCGAAGACGAAGAACCCCGACGACACCCAGTCGTCTGCTTGGGGCTTCTCGCGGAACCGGGCGACGTCGGCATTGTCGATGAGGTCGACGATCCCGAATCGGGACAGCGGCCGGGTCGTCGTGATGGTGGCCAGCTTGCCGTGCGCCTTGTGGTGGGCGAGGAGCGCGGTGAGATCGACGTCGGCCAGTCCGTCGCCGTAGGTGACCACGAAGGTCTCGTCACCCAGGTACTTCTCGGCCCGCTTGACCCGGCCGCCGGTCTGGGTCAGTTCGCCGGTGTCGGCGACCGTGACTTCCCAGCCGGTCTCGAGGTGGGTGCCGTGGAAGCGCACCGACGAGTGATCGCCGAGGGTCACGGTGAGATCGCTGTTCCGGGCCTCGTAGTTGAGGAAATAGTCCTTGATCATCTGGCCGCGGTAGCCCGCGCAGAGGACGAACTCGGTCATTCCGTGGTGGGCGAAGAGCTTCATCAGGTGCCACAGCACCGGCCGACCGCCGATCTCGACCATGGGCTTGGGCCGATACTCGGTCTCTTCGCGCAAGCGAGTGCCGAGGCCGCCGCAGAGGATGACGACCTTGGGAGCCATTCTGCGCAGGTTAGTTGCGCCGCCGTGGTGCTCCGGTGACCGGCGTGGGATCGGCGGGTCTCAGGACACGGTCGTCAGGGCGCTCCGCAGGCGCGCGGCGGCGAGGAGCAGTTCGGCGCCGTCCAGCGTGGCGAAGCTGAGGCGGAGGTGCCCGCGGTGGGCTCCAGGGGTGACGGCGAAGGCGGCGCCCGGCACGTACGCGACCCCGCCCTCGACCGCATGAGCAAGGGCGGGGCGGGTGGGCGTCGCCGTACGGCCCCAGAGGAACATTCCCCCGGTGGGTGGCCGACTCTCGACGAAGTCGCCGACCGCGTCGTACAGGATGTGCGCCCGCTCGCGGTACCGAGATCGCACGTGCTCGAGGTGGGGAACCAGAAACGCGTCATCGCCGAGGAGGTCGGCGGCGATCAGTTGATTCAACGGTGCCGTATGGAGATCGACGCTCTGTTTCGCGGCGATCAGTGCGTCGAGCATCCACGCCGGGGCCGCGAGCCAGCCGACGCGGAGTCCAGGGGCGATGAACTTCGAGGTCGATCCGAGATACACGGTGTGCTCGGGCGCCGCGGCCGCGATCGGTGTCGGTGGGCAGGGCCCGAAGTGCAGTGGCCGGTAGGGGTCGTCCTCGACGATGACGAAGCCGTACTGGCGCGCGAGTCGGGCAAGCACCTCGCGACGGGCCGGGCTCAACGTGCTGCCGCAGGGGTTCGAGAAGTTCGGCACGCAGTAGACGAGTCGCGGGCGCAGGCCGCCGCGCAGGCGCGCCGCGAGCTGGTCGGGGTCGAGGCCCTCGGTATCGGTCGGGAGACCGACGAGGTGCGGGCCATGTGCTTCGAACACCTGCCGCGCGCCCAGGTAGACGGGATCCTCGACCACGACCGCGTCGCCCGCGTCGACCAGCACCCGTGCGACGAGGTCGAGACCTTGCTGGGAGAACGTCGTGATGACGATCTCGGAGCCTGGAGGGCCGGAGGCCCGTACCGGCCGGGACGAGACAGTACGCGATCGGCGGCGAGGGCGATCCGCTCGGCCGGGATGGCCTCCGCGGCGGGCAGTCCTCCCGCGAGGGACAGCACGCCGGGTTGATCGATCACGGCGAGCAGATCACGAATCTCCGACGAGTGGAATCGGGCGGCACCGCGGGCGAGTCGGGATGGGCAGGAGCAGGAGCGGGAGCGGGAGCGCTTCAGTGGCGGGCATCACAACAGTGAACGCTCCGGGCCACGGTGCGGGAAGGACGCGTCGAAGGGGACCAGCAGTCCCACCCACGGCGGGCCGGGCGCGTTTCACAATGGGGGCATGAGTCCTCGTGCCGATCTGGCCGCGTTCCTGCGGGCGCGTCGCGCGGCGGTGACGCCGGCCGACGTCGGGCTCGCGCCGGGCGGACGGCGACGGACCCCGGGACTGCGGCGGGAAGAGGTGGCTCTCCTCGCCGGGGTGTCGGTCAGTTGGTACACCTGGCTCGAGCAGGGGCGGGCGATCAACGTCTCGATCGACGTGCTCGACGCGTTGGCGCGCACGTTTCGACTCGACCCGGTCGAGCGGCGGTACCTCCTCGAACTGGCGGGTCATCCCGAAGTTGCGCGTCGTGTCGACGAACCCCAGGAGTGTCCGGCGGGAGTGGTGACGTTGATGCGGATGGTGGAGCCCGCCCCCGCCTACGCCATCGGGCCGACCTGGGATCTGCTCGCGTGGAACGGAGCGTTCGTTCGACTGTTCCCCGAGATCGAACATCTGGTGTCGGAAGATCGGAACCTGGTGTGGTTGATGTTCGGGAACGCGAACGCGCGGGCGCTGAACGGCGAATGGGAGTCCGAAGCTCGCCAGACCCTGTCGCAGTACCGCGCCGAGGTGACCCCGAGGGGTGAGGATCCGGCGGTCGCCACGTTGGTGGCCCGGCTGCTGGCCGTGAGCGACGAGTTCCGTGACTGGTGGCCTCGCCACGACGTCGCCCGATTTCAAACCCATCGGCGGGTGTTCGATCACCCCCAGGCCGGTCGACTCGTGTTCGAGACCGAACAGCTCGTGTCGGTCGCGGCCCCGGATGTTCGGGTCATCGTCCACCTGCCCGTGCCGGGAGACGATTCGGTCGCTCGGCGCGCCGCAGTCGGATGACCCAACCGCCCCGGGACGAGCGTTACCCTGCCCCGGTGGATTCACCCAAGCAGATCGGGATCATCGTCGTCGCGTACAACGCGGCGTCCACGCTGGCAAAGGTGCTCGACCGGATCCCCGGTGAGTTCGTACCCCGCATCGCCAAGATCCTGATCTGCGACAACGCATCCGAAGACCAGACCTATCTCGTGGGCCTCGGGTACAAGCAGGTCGACGGCCGTCGGCTCCCGATCGAAGTCATCCGGAATCCGACCAACGTCGGGTACGGCGGCAACCAGAAGGTCGGGTACCAGTGGGCGGTGGATCACGATCTCGACATCGTCGTCTTGCTCCACGCCGACGGTCAGTACGCGCCCGAAGCGCTGCCGGACATCGTCGCACCCTTGGAACGCGGCGAAGCCGACGCGGTCTTCGGCTCGCGCATGATGACGCCGGGTGGCGCGCGCAAGGGCGGCATGCCGATCTACAAGGTCATCGGCAACAAGGTGCTCTCGACGATCGAGAACCGGTTGGCCGGCACGAACCTCAGCGAGTGGCACAGCGGGTACCGGGCGTATTCGGTGGCTGCGTTACGAGACGTCCCGTTCCAAGCGAACACCGACGAGTACGACTTCGACACCCAGATCATCCTGCAGTTCCACGAGGCCGGGAAGCACATCGTCGAGATCCCGATCCCCACGTACTACGGCGACGAGAGCTCCTACGTGAACGGCCCGCGGTACGCGAAGGACATCATCAAGGATGTCGTGCGCTATCGCGCCCACAAGATCGGGATCGGCACCGGCGACACGGCCTTCGCGTCGAGCCTGTCGACCCCTACCAAGGAAGGCACGACGGCCGCCAGCCGCCTCCTGGCATGGTTGTCGAGCCTGTCCGGCGGTCGGGTCCTGGTCGTGGGTCGGGAAGCCGACGCGTGGCTCCCCGAACTGCGCGTCGCCGGCCACGAAGCCACTGCCGTGGTCAGTGCCGAACGGGCCACGGGCCTCGACGGATCCGACGGCGGGGTCGTGATTGCCGATCTGGACGGAGACCTGGGTGCGGCGCTCGGCGAGGCGAACGCGTCCTCCGCCGAGGGGTTCTCGGCGATCGTGGCCGTGGACGCGCTCGGGATGGTCAAGAAACCCGGTGAACTCCTAACCCAACTGGAATCTCAGCTTGCGCCCGGAGGCCGTCTGCTGCTGAGCGTCCCGAACTTCGCGCACTGGTACCCCCGGGCGCGTCTTTTGAGTGGCAAGTGGGGCTACGACACCCGGGGCCTGCTCGACACCGCCCAACTGCGGCACTTCACCGGCTCCGATATCGAGGCGCTGTTGGCCGCGTCGGATCTCGACGTTCGTCGGCGCGAGGTCGTCGGTCTGCCCGTGGATTCGGATCAGTCCCGCGCGGTGGCGGCGATCGACGTCGTCGGCCTCGCGGTGCGCCCGTCGCTGTTCACGTATCAATACCTGTACGAGGTCATGCCGCCCGCCCGATGAACCCGCCGGGCACATTCAGCCGGCGTGGGCGTCGTGGATCGCTCGACAGAGTTCACGGTCCGGCACCACTCGTATCGCTCCGTAGGTCGGAGCAACGCCGGGCGCGATTGCCGCACCGACGACGGGGACTCCCGATGGGAGGTCGGCCGCGCGGTTGCGTTGCCACGCGTCGGTTCCGTTGATGCGCACGCGGAACAGCCCGAGCGGTTCCGCGGTGACGACTTGGATCGCGAGCGGTCCGCCGTCGGTGACCTTCACCGGGGGTTCCCGGTCGGTGAAGGTCAGGGTGCCGCCGGGGAGGCGCAGGCTGCGGCTCACGTGGAGGCCCTCGCGGTCGCGGCGGAGGGCGAGCACGTCGGGTCCGGCGGGGGTCGCCCAGGTCAGGATCGGGCGCCACGTGGCGGCGTCGAGTGGAGGGAGTTCGGCCGTGAGGTCGAAGACGCCGCCCGCCGGCGTTCCGCCCACCAGACGCCAATGTTGGCCGTCCGACCAGTAGAGCGCGGCGCAGTCGCCGACGATGGCGGTGGTTCCCGAGGAGGCCGGATGCCGCGGGAGGGTGGCCACGAACTCGGTCTGGGGCGCGCCGGTACCCAGGGCTTTGCTCACTCGATACTGAGTGGCGACGAACTCGGCACGCAGGGATTCGGGATTCGGCGTGTCGAGTCGTTGGAACCAGAGTGCGAGCGATCCGTTGATCCACACACTCACCATCACCAGTGCGGCGAGCGTCACGAGAATGCCGGTCTGCACTCGTCGGCGTCGGCCGGGCGCGGCGGCCGCGCGTCGGGCGATCAGCGTATGGATGCCGGCCAGGCTTCCGATCGCGACGAGCGGCAGCCAATCACCGAGGTACCGCTGCGCGATGAAGGCGATGGTCAGGACCAGGACGGTGCCCACTGCGGCACCGAGGAGTGGGATGCGCAGCAGCCGTGCGTTCGGTGTCCGTGCGAACCGGACCGACAGGGCGGCGACGATCCCGATGATGGTGAGGATCGCCAGCGCCGGCATGGACGCGGTCACGCTGCTCGACACGTCGAGCGCCATCACGGTGTGGCCGATCACCGTGGGCCGCCCGCGCGGGAAGGTGACCCACGGCAGGAGTGAGTTGCGGGCGAGCGCATCGGGCCGCAGGTACTGGAGCAACGTCGTCGGCAGATACTTGATGCCGAAGTACGTGCCGTTGTTCGCGTCGAGGGGCGCGCGTGAGTCGGCGTTGATCGAGAACAGGACCTGGCGACGCCACGGCACCGAGAGCAGCGAACCGAAGCGCGCGTAGTTGACGTAGGTGTACGCCAGGATCGGGGCGGTGACCGCGGCCAAGGTCGGCGGGATCCAACGGGTCGCCGTGCGCCCGTCGGGGGTTTCGGATGGGTCCGCGGCCGCGGGACTGCTGCGTGGGATCCGCCGTTGTCGCAGTGCCGTCACGACCTGGCTCAGGAGCACGAGACCGAGCGCGAAGACGGGTCCGAGACCGACCGACGCCCGCGACGAGAACGCGAGCGTCGCCGCCGCCGACGCGCCGAACAGCCGGGCACCGCTGGGTGCCCGGGAGAACGCAATGATGCGCTCGTACGCCAGGAGCGCCCAGGCGACGCCCCAGAGAATCGCTTCGTGGTACACCCAGGCCCGGCCGGCGAGGAACATGGCGCTGGAACCGCAACCGAGTGCGATCGGAGCTGCCGCCGCGCCGATCAGGTCCAACCGGCCGATCGGCGCATCACCGCGCAGGAGATCGCGGATCCGCCAGTGCAGCGCGACCACGCCGACGAGCATCGTGGCGAAGGCCAGGAGCATCGAGAGCTGGGTCAATCGCCCGTAGGTCGACGGTGCGAGCTGGACGAACGGCATGCGCAGGATCGACGGCCAGGGACCGAAGTACGTGAACGTCTTGTCGCCGATCCGGAACCCTTCGAAGGCGAGCTCGGTCGTCGAGACATTCCAGTGTCCGTGCAGCAACGCACGCGCTTGCGCGTCGTAGAAATTGCCGAACTGTTCGCGCACCATGAAGTCGAACCGCGTCGCGGCGAGCATCCACGTGAACGCGGCGAACGAGACAACGGCACCGAATGTGCTCGCGACCAGGAACGCACGCCGGTCGGTCGTCCGGCTCATGCGGGCCCGCGCGTCGGGTTGGGAGTGCGAAGGCTGGGGTGGTGCATCAGGCGCGCAGCACCACACCGGGGTTGTCGGCGAGGCCCGCGGCGGTCGGTGCACCATCCACCCGGATCGGAACACCGTTGACCACCGTGTGGGTCATGCCAGTCGGCTGGTCCGCCGTGAGGCGTTCACCGTTGGCGGGGAAATCGCGAATTCGGCGCAGGGGACCGGGTGCGACGGTCGCCGGATCGAACACCGTGATGTCGGCGGCCATCCCGACTGCGATCCGCCCCCGGCCGCCGACGGGTGCATCGAGCCCGTAGACCCCTGCGGGCTCGGCGGTGAGCTTGTGCACGGCCCGCTCGAGCGAGATGACCTCCTTCTCCCTGACCCAGTTGCCGAGCAGATCGGTCGGGAGGCAGGCATCGCAGAGCTGGCTCACGTGGGCACCCGAATCGGCGAGGCCGAGCAGGCAACCCTCCTGTTGGAGGAGCCAGGCGATCGCGTCGGGGTCGTTGTTGGCGAGAACGCTCCGGAAGCGAGTCTCGAGGTTGTCGGTGAGCGCGAGATCGAGCATGACGTCGAGCGGGGTGCACTGCCGCTCCTTGGCCAGATCCACCACTCGGCGACCGATCAGGTCGGCATGGGCCGAGGACTCGGCAACCTCGATCGATGGCCAGTTCGGCCGGATCATCGTCTTCGTATCGAGATCCTCGAGCGCCACGCGTCGCCAGTCGGGGTCGCGGTAGGCATCGAGCCGGGCTTGGGCACCGGCGTTCATCAGCGCGGCGAACGCCGGGGCCTGGTTGAACGTGAACGGCTCCCGCAGGTTCATCTGAAAGGCGAGGACCCGAACCGAGATCTGGGGCCACACCTGGCCGCCCGCCTCGCGGGCGGCGTTGTTGTCCTCGATGATCTTCTCGTGCCACGGGAATCCCTTGACCGTGAGGAGTGCGGTCCAGGTGAGCGGACGGCCGATTCGGGCTTGCAGTCCGTACACGTCGGCGTGCTGGATCTTCTCGCCGGGGAGCAGCGCGGCGACTCCCTTGCCGAGGTCGTGCAACGGCTGGAGCAGAGCTTCGACTTCGGCAAGGTCGGCGCGCCGGCTCGGGACCGGCCGACCGGAGTCGCCGTTGTGCGTACCGGAGGAGCTGGTTGCGAATCCCATCGCGCCCGCCTCCATCGCCTCGTGCACCACGGCCTGCATCGTGCGGAGTTCGTCGGCCGTCGGGTCCCGGTCGTAGCCGGCTTCGCCCATGACGTAGATACGCAACGCGGTGTGGCCGATGTAGACGCCGTAGTTGAGCGCGCAGCCGTGCCGGGCGACCGAATCCAGGTACTCGGGGAATGTCTCGAAGTCCCAAGGAATGCCCGCGGCGAGGGTGGCAAGATCCATGTCCTCGACGTGCTGCAGCGTGCGAGCGAGCAGATCCCGGTGTTCGGGCCGGCACGGTGCGATCGAGAACCCGCAATTGCCGGCGATGACGGTGGTCACACCGTGGAAGCTCGACGGGGTGAGTGCCGGGTCCCAGAAGACCTGTGCGTCGTAGTGGGAGTGGATGTCGATGAAGCCCGGGGTCACGGCCTGACCGTCGGCGTCGAGGACCCGATCACCACTGAGGCCGCTGCCGATCTCGGTGATGATGCCGTCGGTCACGGCGACGTCCGCCTCATAACCGGGACCGGCGGTGCCATCGATGACGGTTCCCCCACGAACCACGAGATCGGCGCTCATCGTGCCCTCCTCAGTCGGCGACGCGTGCACGTTACGCGCTGCCCCGGCCAACGCGAGTCCGGAGGTGGGTCGGGGGACCAGTACACTGGGATTTCCCCCTTTCACGGAGATTTCTTGTATGTCCGCGCGCGCCCGTCGCGATGATCTGCGCAACGTCGCCATCATCGCCCACGTCGATCACGGTAAGACGACCCTCGTCGACGCCATGTTGTGGCAGACCGGTGTGTTCCGGGCCAACCAGGATGTCAATGACCGAGTCATGGACTCGAACGACCTGGAGCGCGAGAAGGGGATCACCATCCTCGCGAAGAACGCGTCCGTTCGGTACGGCGGGGTCAAGATCAACATCATCGACACCCCGGGCCACGCCGACTTCGGCGGCGAGGTGGAACGCGGCCTCACGATGGTCGACGGCGTGCTCCTGCTCGTGGACGCGAGTGAAGGACCGCTCCCGCAGACTCGCTTCGTCTTGCGGAAGGCATTGGAATCCAACCTGCCGGTGATCCTGGTGATCAACAAGGTCGACCGGCCGGACGCTCGCATCAGCGAAGTGATCGACGAGGTGTACGAACTCTTCCTCGATCTCGACGCCGCCGAGGACCAGATCGATTTCCCGATCGTGTACACCAACGCACGCGCCGGCTGGGCGAGCATGGACGTCGAGGTGGAAGGCAGCGACCTGAAGCCCCTCTTCGAGTTGCTCCTCGATCAGATTCCGGCGCCGACCTACACCGAGGGCGCACCGCTCCAGGCGTTGGTCACCAACCTCGACGCGTCGCCCTACGTCGGGCGACTCGCGCTGTGCCGGGTGCAGGAAGGCACCATCGCAAAAGGTCAGACCGTGGCGTGGTGCCGGGTCGACGGTTCGGTCGAGCGGGTGCGCATCACCGAGTTGTACGTCACGGAGTCACTCGAACGGCTCGACGCCAGCGATGCCGGACCGGGCGAGATCATCGCGATCGCGGGATTGCCGGACGTGACGATCGGCGAAACGCTGGCCGACGCCGACAACCCGGTCGCGCTGCCGGCCATGACGATCGACGAGCCCAGTCTCGCGATGACGATCGGGATCAACACCTCGCCGGTCGCGGGCAACGACGGCACCAAGCTCACCGCCCGCCTGCTCAAGAACCGGCTCGATGCCGAACTGGTCGGCAACGTGGCAATCCGGGTCGTCCCCACCGAGCGTCCCGATGCGTGGGAAGTTCAGGGCCGAGGCGAGCTCCAGCTGGCCGTACTGGTCGAGACCATGCGTCGGGAAGGTTTCGAGCTCACCGTCGGCAAGCCCCAGGTCGTCACCCGTGAGATCGACGGCAAGGTGCACGAACCGGTCGAGCGGGCGTCGGTCGACGTGCCCGAGGAGTTCCTCGGCGCGGTGACGCAGCTGCTCGCGGTCCGCAAGGGCCGTATGGAACAGATGATCAACCACGGCACCGGCTGGGTTCGGTTGGAATATCTCGTGCCGGCGCGCGGCCTGGTCGGATTCCGCACCGAGTTCATGACCGAGACGCGTGGCACCGGGATCCTGCATCATGTGTTCGACGGCTACGCGCCGTGGTTCGGCGAGTTACGGAGTCGACCGAGTGGATCGATGGTTGCCGACCGACGGGGCATGACCACGGGGTACTCCTTGTTCAGCCTCCAGGAGCGCGGCGAACTTCTCGTCGCACCGGGCGTCGAGGTCTACGAAGGCATGATCGTCGGCGAGTCCTCGCGGGCCGAGGAGATGGACGTCAACCCGACGCGGGAGAAGAAGCTCACCAACATGCGGGCCAGCGGATCGGACGACACCGTCCGGCTGACGCCGCCGCGGCCGATGTCGCTCGAGCAGGCACTCGAGTTCGTGGCCGACGACGAATGCGTCGAGGTCACGCCGGCGAGTGTCCGGCTCCGCAAGGTGATTCTCGATGCATCGCAGCGGGGTCGGCTTCGCAACTCCAAGAAGCCGCCGCGCCCCGCGTAAGGCTCGATGGCACTGCACGGCGACGGCGTGATCTTCAGCCGCCGCGGTGATTGAACTGCGCCGTCTGCCATCCTGGTCGGATGCAGTCTGGTTCCTCGCTTCGCGTCCACCGCCGTTCGCTGTACCTGAATGGGGCGAACTGGACGATCTTCACCCCCCGTCCGAACGAAGCGGTTCGCCTGGCCACCGGTGTGACGGACGAGACCGTCTCCCTCTACGCCAACGCGCAAAGTCTGGAGTTTCTCGGGCAGTGTCTCTGGGCGATGGCGTATCAACGTCATGAGCGGACGGTGTTCCTGTTCGACCGGCCGGTGATGATTCCGAACCCGACGACCGGTGATCTTTCCCGACCGGTCGTGGTGGCGAACACCGCGCTCGGTCCGGTTCCTGCGGCGATGCTCGACGGACTTCGCCCCCAACTGCCCCTCGAGGGCCCCACGGACGGAACGATCAAGTTGCGGACTGCCGGTTTGGATCGCGCCCTGGCGGATCCCGCCGGATTCGCGACTCGCGAGGCGGCGGAGGAGGACGCGATCGCCTGGACGCCAAGCGATTGGGATCAGTGGGTCAAGCGCGAAGCGGGCCTGGTCACCGTGCACGCCCCGGCCCCGGTCTTGCGGGCCTACGCCCGAGCGACCGCGGAGTTCGGGTCGTTCTCGTGGGAGAGCTTGGACGGCACCGGCTTCACCGCTCCGGAGACCGTGACCCTGAGATTCGATGCCGGAATCGTCGGTCGTGCGGATGCGCTCCGGGACCGACGGCTCAGCCGGTTTCCGGGCCGCGGGTTGGTCGATCTGGTCGCCGCGGAGCGCGAAGAGTTGTGGTCCGAGGTCGCATCCGACGCGGCGCGGTCAACCGGTGGCATGCGGTGACGAGTTTCGAAGTGCGGCCGATCGGTTGGGTGCACGGCGGGCGGAGCGCGGTGGAGGACGACGCCTGGGGTTCGGTCACGGCCCGCATCGAACTCGATCCCGGCCAGTTCTCCGCCGATGCCATCGCGGGCCTGACTGCGTTTTCACACGTGGAGGTGTTGTTTCTCTTCGACCAGGTCGATCCCGCGGCGGTGTGCACCGGATCGAGACACCCCCGTGGTCGACTCGACTGGCCGCGCATCGGAATCTTCGCCCAGCGGGCGAAGGACCGACCGAACCGCATCGGTTCGACCGTCTGCGACCTCATCCGAACCGACGGTCTGGTCGTGGAGGTACGCGGCCTCGATGCCGTCGACGGCACTCCCGTGCTCGACATCAAGCCGTACCTCCCCGGGTTTGGCCCGCGGGGCCCGGTCGACCAACCCGCGTGGGCCGAGGAGCTGATGCAGGACTACTGGTAACGCGCCGGCCCGCAGGGCCAAGAGCGGGCGTACAAGAGGCCGCGCCCCTGAGGCACTGCCCGCCGTCGAACGCGTCGGTCGGGGCGTGGCCGTGGCCGAGCGGCCCGGCCCGCAGGGCCAAGAGCGGGATAGTTGACGCGCGTGTCAGGTTGGGACACGCTGAGGCCATGATTCCTGATCGGATGCGGGCCGCGGTCTACAAGGGAAACCAGACGATCGAGGTCGAGGACTACCCGATTCCCACGGTCGGTACGCACGACGTCCTCCTCGAGATCAGTCACTGCGGGGTCTGCGGATCCGACATCCACTTCGTCCTGGAGGGCTGGTCGGCACCGAATCGGGTCCACGGCCACGAGTTCAGCGGAACGGTCGTCGCGGTCGGGGAGGCGGTGACCAGGTGGGTGGTCGGTGACTCGGTGGTGGGTGGACCATCCGAGCGGTGCGGGGAATGCCAGTACTGCCGCGCCGGCCGGCCGAATCTCTGTAACGGACGCGCCGCGGTGGGCGTCGGTGGCGAATGGCAGGGTGCGTTTGCCGACTACATGCGTGTCCCCGAGCGGGAACTGCTCCGGCTGCCGCCGGGGCTGAGTCTCCGGGAGGCCGCGCTGACCGAACCGCTCGCGGTTGCGCTGCACGGCCTGACCCGAGCCGAGGTGCAGCCGGGGGAGCGGGTCCTCATCACGGGTGGTGGGCCGATCGGAGCATTGAGTGCCGCGGCGTTGATCCATCGCGGTGTGACCGACGTGGTCGTGAGCGAGCCCTCGCCCGTCCGCCGGGAACTGTGCGCGCGGCTGGGCGCAACCGTCGTCGAGCCGGAGGCGCTGGTCACGCCGCCGATGCCCGACGCGATCGTCGAAGAGTCCTTCCACGTTGCACTGGAGTGTTCCGGCCACGCGGTGGCCATGGAGCAGTGTCTCGGTCAGCTGGCGCGGATGGGCCGCCTGGTCCTCGTCGGCGCGGGGGTCAAGCCACCGCGGTTCGACCCGAACCGGATCCTGTTGAACGAACTCAGTATCACCGGCGCCTTCTGTTACGACGACGGCGGATTCGATGCGGCGCTCGCAATGCTCGCCGCGCGCGATTTCCCGACGGACGTGCTCATCGAACCGGACGACGTGGGGCTTTCCGAGTTGCGGGACGCGATCGGTCGCCTCGGCTCCGGCGAGGTGCCCGCCAAGGTCGTCGTCGCTCCGGCGCGGGGACGGTGAACCGATGAGTCAGACCGAAGCCCGCCCGCCGCGGTTCAACCACGTGGCGATGAGCGTTCCCTCCACCTTGCTCGAGGCCTCGGGGCGCACCGAGCTGACGGCCTTCTACTCGGACGTCTTCGGCTGGAACGAGCTGCCCACCGAGACGATCGACGGTCGCCGGTTGATCTTTGGCGTCCACACGATCGAGCAGTTCGTCTTCCTCATCGCGGATGATTCGCCGATGACCTGCCCGCGCCTCGATCACTACGGTCTGAGCGTCGGGACCGAAGCCGAGCTCGACGCGGTGCTCGCCCGGGCCAAGTCCTGGCAGGCCCGTGACGATCGGGTCGACATCATCGACAAGAAAACCGAGGATCACGGGATGCTCGCGATCACGTCGATCTACGTCCGGTTCTTGTTGCCGATGATGGTCGAGATCCAGTGGTGGGACTTCAAGGAGGGCTCGGCATGAGCGCTCCGTTGCGGTTCGGTGCCTTCGTTCCCCAGGGTTGGAAGTTGGAGTACTCGGGGTGGGGCGCGGCCGAAGCCTGGGCCCGTTCGGTGGAGCTCGCCCAGCTGGCGGAACGGCTCGGCTACGACCATCTCTGGGTGTACGACCACGTCGAGACCGTGCCGCGTCGCGAGGCCACGCATTGTTTCGAGGCGTTCACCATGCTGGCGGCGTTGAGCCAGCTCACCGAGCGCGCCGAGCTCGGCCAGTTGGTGACGTGTGCCGGCTACCGCAATCCGGGTCTCCTGGCCAAGGAGGCGGCGTGTGTCGACGTGTTCTCGGGCGGTCGACTGATTCTCGGTATCGGCGCCGGCTGGTACGAGCGGGAGTATCAGGCGTACGACTACGACTTTCTCCCGCCCCGGACCCGGCTCGCGATTCTCGAGGAAACGCTGGCGGTGATCCCGCGGCTTTGGTCGGAGGACACCGTCGATGTTGCCGGCGAGCATTTCCGGTTCGACGGCGCGTTCTGTGACCCCAAGCCCATTCGGAAACCGCGACCGCCGATCTGGGTCGGCGGCGGGGGAGAACGGGTCACCTTG
>JAENVU010000136.1 GCA_016650415.1 Acidimicrobiia bacterium | reverse complement strand
GCAGTTGGGCGTTCCGGTCCATGCGTCGCTCTGGGAAGCCGCGGCCGACGGCGGGCTCGGATTCAATACCGCGATCGTCGTGACACCGACCGGTGAGTTGCTCGCCCGCACCCGCAAGGTGCACATCCCGGTCACCTCGGGCTACTACGAGGATCGCTACTTCCGACCCGGCGACACGGGGTACCCGGTCATCGACATCGCATCCGCCCGGTTCGGATTCCCGACCTGCTGGGACCAGTGGTTTCCCGAAGTGGCACGCGCGTATTCACGCGACGGGGCCGACGTGCTCGTGTACCCGACGGCGATCGGTTCGGAACCGGACCATCCCGGGTTCGACACGGAGCCGTTGTGGGAGCACGTCATCCGCGGCAACGGCATCACCAACGGCACCTTCATGGTCGCCATCAATCGCATCGGAACCGAGCGAGACGACGGTACCAAGATCACCTTCTACGGGTCGTCCTTCATCTCCGACCCGTACGGCCGGGTGTTGGTACAGGCACCCAGGGACGAACCCGCCGTGCTGATCGCCGACCTCGACCTCGATCAGCGCCGCGACTGGCTCGACCTCTTCCCGTTCCTGACTACTTAGACAGTCAGAACGTGTACCCGAAACAGCGGTGGTCGAGGCGGCCGCGGGAATACTCGGGGTAGAGACCGCTGTAGAGGAAGCGGGTCCGTTCGGACCAGGAGAGGGCCTCGGGACTCGCGAGGCGATGCACTACCTGGGTGTAGCCGCCCTCATGGACCTGGTACTCGGCCCAGACCCCCATGTACTCCTTGACCGCGCCGATCTCGACGAACGGTACGTTGCGCGATTCATCGAACCGACGGATGCGGTTGCGGTGGGTGTGCCCGGCGAAATAGCCGACGATGTTCTCGCGCCGGCCGACGATCGCGGCGAAGGCCTCGCTGCTGTCCGGGTCGATGCCGAAGTAGTGCTCCGACCGCTCGGGCGCGCGGAGATCCCAGACCTGGTGGTGACCGAAGACGAAGACCGATCCGCTCGTCTCCGCCGCGGTGGCGTCGAGCCACGCGAGCTGGTCACGGGTGATCTGGCCCCCGGCCTCGCGGGGCCGCACAGTGTCGATCACCGCGAGCGTCACGCCGTTGATGTCCACCGCGTACGGTGCGCCTTCGAGTGCCATCGTCGGGTCTCGCATCGCGTCGTGGTTGCCGCGCACGTGGTGCAGGGTCGAGCCGAACCCGCCGTAGGTATCGAGAAAGGCTTGGTACTCCTCGTCACTGCCCACGCACGTGAGATCGCCTTTCGCGATGAGTGCATCCGGCCCGAACTCGGCGATCTCGGCGACCGCGGCCCGGTTCATCGTGAGCGGATAGGGGTCCTCACCCGGTTCGGCGCGCGCCCAGGGACCGAGCTCTTCCTCGGGGATGGAATGGATCATCCCGCACACGACCTCGCCGAAGTGCACGTCGTTGACCGTCGCGAACGCGGTCAGGGGGGCACCACTCGGTTCGGCCAACGTCCGGACCATCGCGGGGAGTTCGTCGCTCGTCGTGGCGAGCCCTTCGATCGCGATCGCATACTCGGTCACGGGTTCGAGATCAGTGAAGTCCGCAACGTGATACGGGCCCGTGGTCGACGTCTCCCGATCGCCGACCCGGGTCGTGACGATCAGTTCGGGTTCGGTGACGAAGGTGACGGTGACCGTACGCGGTCCGACGGTCGCGACCTCCGCGTGTTCGATCACCGCGCTCATCCGACGCTTCGTCGCCCGATCCGACCCGAGAGCCGCCAATCTCCACGCGTCATCCCGGACCGCCGCGCGGCCAGGCGAGCGGCCTCGACCCAGTGCGACGCATCCGCGTCGGATTCCGGCGCCGCCTGACCCGACGGCATCAACACCGTCAGCGCCGCGATGATCGCGGCAACTTCTTCGTCGGACGCGTTGGCGTCGATCACCTTGCGCATCGGGCCGTCGCCGGCCATTACAGGGGGACGTTCCCGTGCTTGCGGGCCGGAATCTGTTCCTTCTTGGTCGCGAGCATGTCGAGGGCATCGGCCAGCACCCGGCGGGTGTCGCGCGGGTCGATCACGTCGTCGACGTACCCCCGCTCGGCCGCGTTGTACGGGTTCGCAAAGCGCTCCCGATACTCGACGTCCCACTGGGCCTTGCGCGCCACCGGATCCTCGGATTCGGCCAGCTCGCGTCGCAGCAAGATGTTGGCCGCGCCGTTCGCGTCCATCACCGCGATCTCGGCCGACGGCCACGCGTAGGCGAGATCGGCGCCGATCGACTTGGAGTTCATGACGACGAACGCCCCGCCGTAGCCCTTGCGGGTGATGATCTGGATCCGGGGCACGGTCGCCTCGCAGTAGGCGTAGAGCAGCTTGGCGCCGTGACGAATGATGCCGTCGTACTCCTGGTTGGTTCCCGGGAGGAAGCCGGGAACGTCGACGAACGTGACCAGCGGAATGTTGAACGCGTCGCAGGTCCGCACGAAGCGGGCGGACTTCTCGGACGCCTCGATGTCCAAGCAGCCGGCCAACACCTTCGGCTGGTTCCCGACGATGCCGACGACCTTGCCGTTCACCCGGCCGAATCCGCAGACGATGTTCATGGCCCACCGCGCGTTGACCTCGAAGAAATCGCCGTCGTCGACGACGTCCGCGATCACGGCCTTCATGTCGTAGGGCTTGTTGGGTGCATCGGGAATGAGATCGAGGATCGCGTCACACGGACGATCGCGCGGGTCGTCCGGCTCGAAGGCGGGCGGGTCCTCGAGGTTGTTCGACGGGAGGAAGGAGAGCAGGTAACGCACCTGCTCGAGGCACGTTGCTTCGTCGTCGTACACGAACCCCGCGACCCCCGACTTCTGCGCGTGGGTCATCGCGCCGCCGAGCTCTTCCTGGGTCACGTCCTCGCCGGTCGCGGCCTTCACGACATCCGGCCCCGTGATGAACATGTGCGAGGTGCCCTTCACCATGAAGATGAAGTCGGTCATCGCCGGCGAATACACCGCGCCGCCCGCACACGGGCCGAGGATCACGCTGATCTGCGGGATGACGCCGCTCGCCTGCACGTTGCGGTGGAAGATCCCGCCGTAGCTCGCGAGCGAGACGACCCCCTCTTGGATGCGCGCCCCGGCACCGTCGTTGAGCCCGATGAACGGTGCCCCGGTGCTCGCGGCGAGATCCATCACCTTGTGGATCTTCTCGGCGAAGACCTCGCCGAGCGCACCACCGAAGACGGTGAAGTCCTGCGCGAAGAGGAACACCTTGCGGCCGTCGACGGTGCCCCACCCGGTCACGACACCGTCGGTGAGGGGCCGGGTGTTCTCGATGCCGAATCCGTGCGCGCGGTGGCGGGCCAGCATGTCGAGTTCGTGGAACGAACCGGGATCGAGCAGGAGGTCGATGCGCTCCCGGGCGGTGAGCTTGCCCCGGCCGTGCTGGCGGGCGATCGATTCGTCGCTGCCCGCGTGGAGTGCCTGTTCCCTCCGCTCGGCGAGCTGATCCATCAACTCGTGGATCGGGTGCGGGGTCGTCGGTTCCTGTGCAGCCATACGGCGGACACGATACCGGTCGCCAGGGGGTCGGGTTCCGGCCGGAGCCGGCCCCCGCGGTGGCCTACTCCTGGACGAGTTCGATCAGCGTGCCGAACGCACCCTTGGGGTGCACGAACGCAACCGTGGTGCCGCGACTGCCGGGGCGGGGCGCCTCGTCGATCACGCGACCACCGTTCGCCTTCACGCTCTCCAGCGCCGCGCCGCAGTCGTCGACCCGGTATCCGATGTGATGGAGACCCTCGCCCTTGTTCGCCAGGTACTTCGCCACCGGCGAGTCGTCACGGGTCGGCGTCAGCAGCTGCACGTATGAGTCGGCGACCTTGAGGAGCGCCTCCTCCACGCCGTCGCTCTCCACCACCTCGCGATGCTCGACCGTGCACCCGAAGGTGTCGTGGTAGTAGGCGATCGCGGCCTCGAGGTCGTTGACGGCAATGGCGACGTGGTCGATCTCAGTCAGCTGCATCTTCGGGATCGTAGTGAGTGACGCCGCCGGAATCCCTAGGAAACCGAGTTGAGCGTCACCACGAACCAGAGCGCTTCGTTGGGTCCGATGTCGGCACCCTGGCCGGACGCGCCATACGCCAGATCCGACGGGATGCCCAACAGGCGTTGACCGCCCGCCTTCATACCGACGAGACCCTCGGACCAGCCCTTGATCACGCCGCTCAGCGCGAACGGCGCCGGCTGGCCCGTCTTGTACGACGAGTCGAAGATCACGCCGGTCGAGCAGGCCACACCGATGTAATCGACGGTGACGGATGATGTCGGCACCGTTTCGGCACCGTCGCCCACCTTCAGGTCCTCGATCACCAACGTCGTCGGCGCGGGACCGACCTTCACTGGCACATCGGGGGCACCGGCCGGACCGGGACCGACCTCCGCGACGCACGGCTTCTGCTCGGCCTGCTGCACGAACGGCCCGGTCGTCGTGGTGCTCGAGGGCGGAGCCGCCGGACCGGCCGGGTTCGTCGCGATCTTCCCCGGCGACGGATCCGAACTGCCACACGCTGCGAGCGCGAGGGCCAGAACCGGGAGGACGAGGAACGCGCCGAAACGCCGTGAGAGATTCAACATGGCGGTAACGGTACCGGGCGGCGGCGAACCATCCCGATCATGAGTCGATTCAGGCGTGGCGGCGGAAGAGGGTGATCTCGGGCAGCAGGCGTTCCCGCATCTCACCGTTCGTGACCCCGAGACCTTCCTCGGGCGCGAGACACAGCACCCCGAGCTTGCCCTCGTGCATGTTGTGATGCACCTGGTACGCGGCCTCACCGGTGTCATCCAGGGTGAAGACCTTCGAGAGCGTCGGGTGCACCTTCCCCTCACAGATCGCTCGGTTCGCTTCCCATGCCTCGCGGTAGTTCGCGAAGTGACAGCCCTTGAGCGTCTTGAGGTTCATCCAGAGGTAGCGGTTGTCGTACTCGATCATGAAGCCACTGGTCGCCGCACAGGTGATGATCATGCCGCCGCGCTTGGCGACGAACACCGACGCGCCCATGGTCTGGCGACCCGGGTGCTCGAACACGATGTCGACATCCCGGCCGCCGTTGAGTTCGCGGATCTTCTTGCCGAGCCGCCGCCACTCACCCGGGTCCTGCTCGGTGTCGCTCTTCCAGAAGTTGTAGCCCTCGGCGCGTCGATCGATGACCGCCTCGATCCCCATGTCGTTGAGGAGCACGACGCGCTTCTCACTCGAGACCACCGCAACCGGGTGGCCGCCACCGTTCTTGACGTACTGGCAGGCGTAGGCACCGATCCCGCCGGTCGCACCCCACACCAGGACACTCTGACCCTGGGTCATGTGCGAGCCGTTCGGGCTCACGATCATGCGGTAGCTGGTGCTGTTGCACAGCGCATTGACCGCAGCCTCTTCCCACGTGAGGTGCTCGGGCTTGGGCATCAGCTGGTTGGCCTTGACGACGGTGAGATCCGCGAGGCCACCGAAGTTGGACTCGAAACCCCAGATGCGTTGGTTCGTCGCCATCATCGAGTCGTCGTGTGCGGAGGGGTCCTGGTCGTCGAGGTAGTTGCAGTGCACGGTCACGCGGTCGCCCGGCTTCCAGTTGCGCACCGCGGAGCCGACGCGCATCACCACGCCCGAGGCGTCACTGCCCATCACGTGGAACGGCTGGTCGTGCCGCGCGCCCCACACACTCTCCTTGCCCAGGCGCTTGAGGAACCCGAACGTCGGGAGCGGCTCGAAAATCGAGGTCCACACCGTGTTGAAGTTGATCGAGCTGGCCATGACCGCCAGCACCACTTCGTCGGGCGCGATCTCGGGAAACGGGAACTCCTCCACGTGGGTGGAGACGCGGGGGTCCTTCGCCGCCGACTCCATCCCGGCGAACATCTCTTGTTCGTCCGCCTTGATCAGCGCGCCCCGGACCGCCTCCGGAATCGGGAGGGCGGCGAGTTCCTCGCCGGGCGCCCCTTCGAGAATGGCAGTGCGGATGGCATCGATCTCGGTGGTCATGAGCGGGGACGGTAGTAGCGGGCCCGCCGGCGTCCAAAACCGGCAGGAGAACGGCCGCGCAGCCCGAGACGGAGCCCGCGGCGTCGAGCAGCCCGGGAGCGAACTTCGCGTGCCATCACCGACCGAGCGTGAGCGCACGGGCCGGCAGGTGGACGAAATGCCCCGGTGCAGGGCTACGATCGTGGCCCCTACTCGTCGGTAACCGAACCGACGTCAGCTCTCGACGGGAGTCGCCATGCCCGGTTCCGTGATCGTCTCCACCGCCCGCACGCCGATCGGCAAGCTCTCGGGTGCGCTCGCATCCTTCAGCGCGATGGACCTCGGCGGCATCGCCATCAAGGGTGCCCTCGAGCGCGCCGGCGTCGATGCCGAGCAGGTCGACTACGTGATCATGGGCCATGTGCTCCAAGCCGGTCAGGGACAGATCACCGCCCGCCAGGCCGCCGAGAAGGCAGGGATCCCGATGACAGTTCCCGCGCTGACCATCAACAAGGTCTGCCTCTCGGGGGTCAACGCTCTGTATCTCGCGGACCAGATGATCGCCTCCGGTGACGCCGAGGTCGTCGTCGCCGGCGGCATGGAGTCCATGACCAACGCTCCGTACCTGCTTCCGAAAGCCCGCGCCGGCTACCGGATGGGCAACGCCGAGGTCGTCGACTCGCTGATCCACGACGGTCTGTGGTGCGCGTTCGACATGGAGCACATGGGAACGGGAACCCAGCGGTACGCCAACGAGCACGAGGTCGATCGTGCGGCGCAGGACGACCTCGCCGCCAAGAGCCACGAGCGGGCCGCCGCCGCCATGAAGGCCGGCCGGCTGGCCGACGAGATCGTCCCGGTCCCCGTCCCGCAGCGCAAGGGTGACCCGGTGATGGTGCTCGAGGACGAAGGCGTCCGCCCCGAGACGACTGCCGAGTCGCTCGGGAAGCTGCGCCCGGCGTTCCACAAGGACGGCACGATCACCGCGGGCAACGCCTCGCAGATCTCCGACGGCGCCGCCGCTCTCATCGTGATGAGCCGGGAGAAGGCCGAAGAACTCGGCGCCGCTCCGATTGCCGAACTCGTCGGCTTCGGCATGGTGGCCGGTCCCGACCCGTCGTTGCTCCACCAGCCGTCGCGTGCGACCAAGCGGGCGCTCGACCAGGCGAACCTGCCGCTTTCCGCGGTCGACCTCTTCGAGCTGAACGAGGCCTTCGCAGCAGTGGGGATCGCGAGCATGCGTGACCTCGGCATCTCCGACGACGTCGTCAACGTCAACGGTGGGGCGATTGCGTTGGGTCACCCGGTCGGTATGTCGGGTGCCCGCATCGTGGGCTCGATCATCCACGAGCTGCGCCGCCGTGGTGGTGGCCTCGGTGCCGCCGCCCTCTGCGGCGGTGGCGGCCAGGGTGACGCCGCGTTGGTCCGCACTCTGTAGCCGAGCTGCATCCCCGGCACTCTCCGATTCGGTATCCCCGCTTCGGCGCGCCGGTTTCGTTAGCGTTTCCCCCGTTCGCTGACGAATCGGAGAATTGCGATGTCTCAAGTACCGCCGCCACCACCGCCGCCGCCGCCGATGCCACCTGGTGGCGGGATGCCGATGGCCGGCGGGAGCCAGCCCGCCGAGGGCGCGGCCGCCATCAAGTACGGCTGGGAGAAGTTCAGGGACAACTGGGGTGACATTGTCCTCGCTCTGATCATCGGTTTCGCGGCCATCGTCGTCCTGACGATCATCGGCATCGTGATTCAGTCCAGCCTCACGAGCGTGGACGAGTGCAAGGTCAACATCAACAACGGCGTCATCCGCAGTAGCGGGTGCGGTGATAGTCCAGGCTTCTTCATGTCGATCGTGGCAGGCGGGATCCTTCAGTTCCTGATCTTCCTCGGATCGTCGGTGTTGCAGCTGTTCGTGATCCGGGCCACGTTGATGATCGTGCGGGGCCAGAAGCTCGAAGCATCGGCGGTCATGAGCACCGAGAACCTCGGGGCCTACATCATCGGGGCGATCATCGTCGGCATCATGACGTTCGTGGGATTCATCCTCTGCATCCTCCCGGGGATCGCAGTTGCCTTCCTCACGGTGTTCTGGGGGTACTTCGTCGTCGACAAGAACATGTCACCGATGGAAGCCATCACCGCGAGCTACAACTTGGTGAAGGACAACGCGGGAGCAGTGTTCGTCTTCCTGATCCTGAGTTGGGTCACGATCCTGGTCGGCGCCATCGCCTGCGGGGTCGGCCTCATCGTCGCCTGGCCCGTCGTGATCATTGCGACCGGTTACATGTACAAGCGCCTGCAGGGTGAGCCGGTCGCCGCGTAGGCCGCCACCATCGGACGCTGAACCCAAATCGGCCGCCCCTTCGGGGGCGGCCGATTTGTCTCTCGGGAACGATGGGCAGTCCGGCTCAGGCCGTCGACGACAACCAGTCGAACGGCGCGACCCCGAGGTTGCGGACCACCGTGAACACGGCGATCGCGACCACCACGCCGACGATCACGGTGCGAGACACCTTGGGCACTCGCGCCGGCGATCCCCCGAGGGCCTGACGCACCACCGCGAACGCCGCCAGGATCAGCAGCGGTGCGGCGATCACGAACACGGCGTTGAAGTCCAGGGCCGCCACGAGATTGCCCCGGAAGAGTTGGTGCGCAGCTCGGGTCGCTCCGCACAACGGGCAGTCGATCCCGGTCATCGCCTTCAGCGGGCACACGGTTGGTCCACCCGCCGGGTCGATCAGCGCCGACACCACACAGATTCCGCCCACCGTGGCTGCCGCCGCGTCCGGGGCGAAACGCGCGTGCGTCGTACGGACGGACGAGATCGTCGGGACGGACACGCCCCCACGGTAGGTCGAACCACGTTGACCGACGACGCACCCCCCTCGTAGCGTGCTCGGGTCCACCCGAAATCGTGAGGAGTCGTCATGTCCGATTGGGGCTTTGAAACCCGCCAGGTACACGCCGGAGCCGAACCGGACCCGACCACGGGCGCCCGGGCCGTGCCCATCTACCAGACGACGTCCTTCGTGTTCCGGGACACCGACCACGCCGCGGACCTCTTCGGCCTGGCCGAGTTGGGCAACATCTACACGCGGATCATGAACCCGACCCAGGCTGCGTTCGAAGCGCGGGTCGCCGCCCTCGAAGGCGGAATCGGCGCGTTGGCGACGGCCAGCGGCATGGCCGCCCAGACGATCGCACTGATGAACCTCGCCGAGAACGGCGGGCACATCGTGTCGAGCGCCTCGTTGTACGGCGGGACGTACAGCCAACTCCACTACACGTTCCCCAAGATGGGCGTCGAGGTCTCCTTCATCGACGACCCGGACGACCTCGACGCGTGGGCGGCGGCGATCCGGCCCAACACCAAGGCGTTCTACGGCGAGACCATCGGCAACCCGAAGGGTGACATCCTCGACCTCGGCGGCATCTCCGACATCGCGCACGCGAACGGGATCCCGTTGGTGATCGACAACACGCTCGCGTCGCCCTACCTCTGCACCCCGCTGGCCCACGGCGCCGACATCGTCACCCACTCGGCCACCAAGTTCATCGGTGGGCACGGCACGTCGATCGGCGGCATCATCGTCGACGGTGGCGCCTTCGACTACGAGGGCAGCGGCCGGTTCCCCAACTTCACCGAGCCCGACATGAGCTACCACGGTCTCGCGTTCTCGGGTTTGCCCGAAGCGCTCTGGCCTGCTCGCTACATCCTCAAGGCCCGGCTCACGTACATGCGTGACCTCGGTGCCGCGATCTCGCCGTTCAATGCGTTCCTGATGATCCAGGGTCTCGAGACCCTGAGCTTGCGCATGGAACGCCACTCGCAGAACGCGCTCACCGTCGCCCAGTGGCTCGAGTCCAAGGACGAAGTCGAGTGGGTCGCGTACCCGGGCCTCGAGTCCAGCAAGTGGCACAGCCGGGCGCAGCAGTACCTGCCCAACGGCTTCGGCGCGATCATCGCGTTCGGGATCAAGGGCGGTCTGGAGGCCGGGAAGGCGTTCATCAACAACCTCGAGTTGATCAGCCACCTGGCCAACGTCGGGGACGCCCGCACGCTGGCGATCCATCCGGCGAGCACCACCCACCAGCAACTCACCATCGAGGAGCAGGCGAGCGCCGGGGTCACCCCGGAACTCGTCCGACTTTCGATCGGGATCGAGTCCGTCGAGGACATCAAGGCCGACATCGACGCCGGCTTCCGCGCCGCCAAGGGGGCCTAACCCGGCACCGTGGACGCTCCAGTTCCGGTCACTGGCGCATGGCGGCCCGGGGATCACCCGGGCCGTCGTCAGTTCGCAACGCTCTTT
>JAENVU010000135.1 GCA_016650415.1 Acidimicrobiia bacterium | reverse complement strand
GGAAGATCGACCTCATCCCCGAGCCCGGCTGGCATGACCCGCCCAAGGCCCAGATCGACCGGCTCGTCGACGCCGTCGTCGCCCGCCTCCACTCGGTCGGCCTCGGGGGTCTGCCCGAGATCGTGACGATCGCCCGGGCCGCCGCGTCAACCGCGGGTCTCTCGGACCCACGCGTCACCAGTGACGCCAAACACGTCGAGATCGGGCTGACGGACAAGAGCGACTCCTCGCACTGGATCTTCGAGTTCCTCAGCCGCGCGGGGGTCGGCCCCGGACACGTCCTCCTCGCCGGAGACGAGTTCGGCGCACTCGGCGGCGTTCGCGGCAGCGACTCGATGATGATGATCGAGGATGCCCGTCGATCGACGGTGGTCTCGGTGGGTCGGGAACCGTCCGGGGTTCCCGCGAACGTCGTCCACCTCGGTGGTGGTCCCGAGCAGTTCACTGCGCTCCTTCGCGACCAGCTCGGGCGGAGGATCCGGGGTGATGTTCCCGACGTCGACGAAGACCCCGAGTGGACCATCGTCGTCGATGGATACGACCGCGAACATGAGCGGGCCGCGCAGGCGGTCCTGACAATTGCCGACGGTCACATCGGCACGCGCGGGTGCGCGCTGGTCCACGACGGGAGCGCGACGCCGGCGGTCGTGGCCGCCGGCGTGTATCACGGCACCGGGCCCGAGACGACTCTCGCCGCATGCCCGCTCTGGCATCAGATCACGACGACCGAACCTGCGTCATCGAAAGCGCTCCGCCGCGTCCTGGACCTGCGGACCTTCATGCTGCACGAATCCCATCGCGAGAACTCCACCACGTACCGGGCGCTCCGGCTGTCGTCACTCGCGCGTCCAGGAACGGTCGCACTGCGGGCCGACGGACCGACGGGGGACGCTCGAGTGTGCCCGCCGCTCATGATTCCGGAGGGCTCGCGTGCAGCCACGGGGACCGATGGTGACCGGGTGTGGATGAGCATCGAGTCCAGCGAAGGAGGCGTCACCGCCGCGGCCACCCAACGCGAGCGACCCCAACCCGGCCGCGCGGCTGCTGTCGAGCGGCTGGGCGTGTTCGTCACCGATGCCCAGCACGTCCCCTCCCCGAACACGGCCCTCGAGCGACTCGACGAGGTCGAGAAGATCGGGTTCGACCAGCTCGTCGACGAACACCGCCGAGCCTGGGCGCGCCGTTGGCACGACGCCAAGATCACCATCGACGGAGACCCTCGAATGCAACGCGCGGCGCGATTCGCCGTCGCCCACCTCCTCGCATCCGCGGCCGACCACGGTGAGGCCGCGGTCGGGGCACGCGGACTCACCGGAGCTGCGTACCGCGGTCATGTCTTCTGGGACGCCGACGTCTTCGTGCTGCCGGCCCTGGCCGCGACCAATCCCCGGGCCGCACGGGCCATGCTCGAGTATCGAGCGCGGCGACTGCCGGTCGCGCGGAACGCCGCGCACGCCGAGGGTCGGGACGGCGCGCGTTTCCCGTGGGAATCGGCGCGCACCGGGCGAGACGTGACGCCACGGCAAGCCGTCGATCGCCGGGGCCGGGTGATCGCGATCCGCACCGGCGCGCTCGAAGTCCACATCGTGGGGTGCATCGCATGGGCGTGCGCGACCTATCTCGATTGGACCGGCGACGCCGAGTTCGCCGCCGGGACCGGTGCGGACCTCATCGTCGAGACCGCGCGCTATTGGGCGTCGAGAGTGCACGTCACCGACGACGGCCGCGCCCATATTTTCGGCGTCATCGGCCCCGACGAGTACCACGAGGGGGTCGACGACAACGCGTTCACCAATGTGCTCGCACGCTGGAACCTCCGCCGCGCGGCCGCGTTCGAGACCCCGGCGGTCACGAACGAGGAACGAGACCGATGGTTGACCCTGGCGGACTCGCTTGTCGATGGTTACAACCCCGACACGGGGCGGTACGAGCAGTTCGCAGGTTTCGCCGACCTCGATCCCGTGATCATCGCCGAGGTCGCGCCGCGACGACCGATCGCAGCCGACCTGCTCCTCGGGCCCGAACTCGTGCGACGATCGCAGATCATCAAGCAAGCCGACGTCCTGATGCTGCACCACATGCTGCCGGACGAAGTGGCGGTTGGCTCACTCGAGCCGAACCTCGCGTACTACGAACCCCGTACCGCGCACGGGAGTTCGCTCTCTCCCGGCATTTACGCCTCCCTCTTCGCCCGCGCCGGCCGAAGCACCGAAGCACTCGACCTCCTGGACATCGCCGGCCACATCGATCTCGACGACATCACCGATACGACTTCCGGCGGTCTTCATCTCGCGACCATGGGAAGCATGTGGCAGGCCCTGGCATTCGGCGTCATGGGACTCCGAGCCCGTGACCAGGCACTCGAGATCGACCCCCGCATCCCCGAGGACTGGTCCGCATTCGAGATGCAGTCTCGGTTTCACGACCGGCGCATCACCGTCCGGGCCGAACCCCTCGCGTTCGCAGTGTCGGCGGATTCACCCGTCACCGTTCGCGTCGGCGGGCACCTCGAGATCGTCGGCGAAGGCGGTCTGAGCTTCGAACGGAGGGGCGG
>JAENVU010000134.1 GCA_016650415.1 Acidimicrobiia bacterium | reverse complement strand
TCGGCGTGAGCAACGAGATGCCGTTCTTCTCGATGGTCCTCGCGGCGGGCGTCATGGGTCTCGCCGACGGTCCCACCGAAGTGCACAAGGTCACCGTCGCGCGGCAAGTGCTCCGCGGGTACCGGGCGAGCGACGATCTCTGGCCGACCCAGCACCTTCCGAAGCTGCGTGAGGCTGCGCGCGCCAAGTACGCCGAGTACCTCGAACACGAGGTGGGGAACCTGTGAATCCGACGATCGACGCGGTACGCGTCGCCGCGTGGATGGACAAGATCGGCCTGCCCGGCGCAGGGTCGCCCCTCGAGTCGCGGTACATCTCCGGGGGATCTCAGAACGAGATCTACGAACTCCGGCGCGACGGCGTGCATTGCGCGATGCGCATCCCGCCGCCGTCGGCGCCCGAGAGTCGAGACGCGGGCATCCTGCGCGAGTGGCGCATCATCGAAGCGCTCGACGGTTCCGACGTTCCCCACACCGAGGCCGTCGCGGTGTGTACGGACCCCGGGGTGCTGGGCCGCACCTTCTACCTGATGGGCTTCATCGACGGCTGGTCCCCCATGGGGCTCACCGACGGGTGGCCCGCTCCGTTCGACTCCGACTTGGAAGCCCGTCGGGGCCTCTCGTACCAACTCGTCGAAGGCATCGCGCTGCTCTCGAAGGTGGACTGGCACGCCAAGGGCCTTGCCGACCTCGGCCGTCCGGACGGCTTCCACGAACGTCAGGTGGACCGCTGGACCGCGTTCCTCGAACGCATCAAGGGACGCGAGCTCCCCGGATTCGACGACGCCGCCGCTTGGCTGCGCGCGCACAGCCCGCTCGACTACATCCCCGGGCTGATGCACGGCGACTACCAGTTCGCGAACGTCATGTACGAGGACGGTGCACCGGCACGCCTGGCCGCGCTCGTCGACTGGGAAATGGGCACGGTCGGCGACCCGAAGCTGGACCTGGGCTGGACCGTCCAAGGCTGGCCCGAGGACACGCGGGACCCGAGCGTCTCCGACTCCGGTTACGTCGACATGTACGGGATGCCGTCGCGCGATGAGGTGGTCGCGCACTACGCCGAGGTGTCGGGCCGGCAGGTCGACGATCTCGACTACTACCTGATTCTCGCGAAGTGGAAACTCGCCGTCGTCCTGGAACAAGGTTTCCAGCGCGCGGGGGACGACCCCAAGCTCCAGGCATTCGGCCCCATCGTGCTCGAGCTCATGCAGGGCGCGGCCGACCTCGCCGAGTCGACCGACTACCAAGGCTGAGCGAGTTCCGATGCGAGCTGCGATCTGTCGCGAGTACGGCGGCCCGGAAATGGTGGGGGTCGAAGAGGTCGCCGCATCGGAGCTCGGCCCGGGTCAGGTCCGCGTCGCCGTGCACGCTGCGGCCATCAACTTCCCGGACGTGCTCCTCGTCGCGAACGAGTACCAGATCCACCTGCCGCTCCCGTTCGTTCCGGGGAGTGAGTTCGCCGGGATCGTGACCGAGATCGCGCCCGATGTGGTCGCGCCCGCGGTCGGTGCCCGCGTCGTCGGCTCCGGTCTTCACGGTGCGTTCGCGGAGGAGGTCGTCGTCGGCGCGGGTGCGGTGCAGCCCGTGCCCGACGGCATCGACTTTCACCATGCGGCCGCGTTCGGCATCGCCCACCGCACCGCCTTCCACACCCTGCGGTCGGTCGCTCGAATCCAGCCGGGCGAGGAGCTCGTCGTGCTCGGTGCCGGAGGCGGGGTCGGCCTCGCCGCCGTGCAGCTCGGTGCAGTGCTCGGTGCGACCGTGACCGCGGTGGCATCGAGTCCCGAAAAGTTGGACGCCGCCGCCGCGCACGGTGCCCGCCGTCTCGTCAACCATCGCGCCGGACCGCTCCGCGCGGCGCTCCGCGAAGTGCTTCCGGACGGCGCCGACGTGGTGATCGACCCCGTCGGTGGCAACCTCGCGGAACCGGCGCTGCGCAGTCTCGGTTGGGGTGGTCGGTTCGTGACCGTCGGCTACGCGGCCGGCGACATCCCGCGGATTCCACTGAACCTGGTACTGCTGAAAGGCATCACCGTGCTCGGCTTCGAGTTCGGTGGCTTCCTCACCCACCACACCGACGAGTTCCTTCGCAACGAACACGAACTCACGGAGTTGTGGGCCGACGGCCGGGTCCGACCCCACATCGGGGCAACCTTCCCGCTGGACGACGTCGCCGACGCACTCGCACTCGTCGGTGCGGGCCGCGCCATCGGCAAAGTCGACGTCGAAGTGATCTCGGACTGACCGGCTAGGAGACTGACCCCGCCGGCACGGGCTGCGGATCGTCATCGGGATCGGGC
>JAENVU010000133.1 GCA_016650415.1 Acidimicrobiia bacterium | reverse complement strand
GTCTGGTCCCTGGACTCTTCCCCCACGACGACATGACCGCCGACATCCAGGAGAACCTGTCCCGAACCCACGACCAGGACCCGTGCCAACCTGCACTGCGAGTCGGCCAGGTCCAGGAGTTGGGCTGGGCCGCAACGTTCCTCGCGTCGCCGTTCGCCCGGTTCATCTCCGGTCACACCTTGGTGGTCGACGGCGCGAACTGGCAACGGCGTTCACTGACCAACCCACCGGTGGTCAGCATCCGCGACCAAATGGGCCGCGGCCCGTTCGGCGAATAGGCCCGTCGGAACGAGCGGCCCGGCCCGCAGGGCCAAGAGCGGGGGTTAAGGCCGACGGCCGGTGGCGTCGAGGAGTCGGGTCTGGAGCGGCGCATCGTCGGGCACGGTGCCACTCGGCCCTGATCCGAAGACACCGATCTGACCGATCGCGGGAATCAAGGGTTCGATGTTCGCCCAGATGGCCGCGACGAGATTCTCCGGAAGGGTCTCGTCCGCACCAATGGCCCGGGCGAGGTCCCAGGCGTGGAGGGCGTAGTCGGCCGTGAGGAATCCGAGCATGACCGAACCGGGGAAATCCCCGGCCGGGTGATGCACGATCATGTCCATCGCACCATCGACCGCGACTGCCGAACCCGCGAGATCGGCAACCTCCTGGAATGTCGCGATCGGGTCGTCGGGGAAGACCTCGGCGTCGACGATCGCGACTGCGGCTTCGGTGCTGCACCCACCGAAGAGCGCCGCGGCCATGCGCGAACCACTGAGCACGTGGACGACGAGATCGCGAACGGTCCAACCCTCACACGGTGTGGACCGGTCCCAATCGCCGGCTTGGACCTGACGAAGCCGCCGGTCGAACTCGGAACGCGCGGCGCCGAGAGCCGAAAGCTGATCCATGGGCAAACTCTACGTTGCCGGATGCGCGCGATCGCGGCATCACGGTGCGACGATCGTCACTCCGAGACGCGATGCAGTTCGTTGCGGTCGGTGTGAGCCAGCTCTCCGCCGAGGCGCTCCACGTTGACGGTCGTGGTCTCGTCGTAGGACCACGAGTCTGCGCCCGTCGCGATGGTGATCTCGAACTTCGTGGTGCTCGACTTCTCGGCGAGGTAGGGGTTCTCGAGGACGCCGTAGGTCGTCGACCCGAGCGTGGAGGTCAGCGTGAACGACGTGCTGTCGGCACTCACCTTTCCACCGGCGATGACGACGGCGGCACGCGGCACCATGATGCAGCGGTAGATCTCGCCCCGCGCCGCGTCCCAGAGCCAGTACCCGATCTCGGTGTGGAAGGGGTCTTCCTCGTCGCCGCGCCATGCGGCCATGCGGTAGTCGAGCCCGAAGAGCTGCTGACTCCCGTTGTCGACCGGCCCGAACGGTGAGAGCGTGACCTTCTCGCGGTACGGCGTGTCACCGACGACACCGTCTTCGTTGTGGAACGACACATCCATGCCCTTGGTGCCTTCCCACGTGCCGGCGAGGGCGGCGAGCGGTCCGAGTTGGGCGGGGGTCGGGACAGGCATGGGGGAATCTCCTGGAGGTCGAAACGGGCGATCGCGTTCGAATCTATGCGCGAACGAGTGACCGCGCGGGCACCCGGGGCATGGATGGGTCGAGGCCCGCCGGGCGAACCGCGCGGAACGTCACGACCTCGCTCGCTCCTGCGCCTTCAACTCCCGCCGCAGGATCTTGCCGCTCGGGTTCTTCGGAATCGCGTCGACGAACTCGACCTCGCGCACTTTCTTGTAGGGCGCCACGGTGGCCGTGACGTGGGCCATGACCGCGTCCGCGTCCAACGTCGTGTCGGGCTTGCGGACGACGAAGGCCTTGGGGTACTCGCCGTCGGCGGTCCCGGTGTCCTTCGGGATCACCGCGACATCGAGCACATCGGGATGTTCCATGATCACGGATTCCAGTTCGGCCGGGGCGATTTGGTACCCCTTGTACTTGATCATCTCCTTGGCGCGGTCGTGGATGGTGACGTACCCGTCGGCATCCATCGTGACGATGTCGCCGGTGCGCAACCACCGGCCCTCGGCATCCTCGACGATGGACTCCTCGGTCGCGTCGTCGCGGCCGTAGTAGCCCTGCATCACCTGCGGCCCCGAGACGAGGAGTTCGCCGACCTCGCCGATCGGCAGGGTTGCGCCGGTGTCGAGATCGACGACCTTCTGCCGGGTGTCGGCAACCGGCGGACCGACGGTTCCCTCCTTCAGTCGGCCCAGCAACGAGATGTGGGTGACCGGGCTCGCCTCGGTCATGCCGTATCCCTGTACGACCGTGACGCCGTACCGCTCGGTGACCCGACGCGCGACGTCGAGGGGCAGCGGCGCGGCTCCGGAGTTGATGTACTTCACGCTCGACAGGTCGGCCTCGGCTGCCGAGTTGGCGAGGGCGAGAAGCGCCGGCGGCACCATCATGAGCATCGTCGCCCGATGCTCCTCGATGATCTCGAGGAAGCGCGCCAGGTCGAACGCGGGCATGGTGATCTGGGTCGCGCCGGCGGCGAGTCCGGGGAGGAGGAGCACCGCCATTCCGTAGATGTGGAAGAACGGCAGAAAGTCGACCATCACCGAGTACCCGTCGATCAAACCGCTACCCAGCGTCTGGCGCACGTTGCTCGTGAGGTTGTGGTGGGTGAGCATCACGCCCTTCGGCGCGCCGGTCGTGCCCGACGAATAGGGCAGGACGGCAAGATGGGTCATCGGGTCGAACACGACCGGCACCACCTCGCCGGCCGCGCTCGCGGCAAGGTCCCACACGTCGTCCGTGAGATGAAGCCCCGCCGCATCACCCCAGACCGCCCGAACGTTCGGGGCCGTGGCCTCCACCGCGAACACGGCCTTGGGGGTGGAGTCCGCGAACTGTTCGGCGATCTCGCGTTCGGTGTAGAGCGGGTTGAGTGTCGTGACGGTTCCGCCCGCGAAGAGCGTGCCGAGGAACACGACGGCCCACTCCGGCGAGTTCGTGGCGACGATGCCGACCCGATCACCTACCCCGACCCCGAAGTCCTGCAGGTGCCGGCCCACCCGGCGGGCGGCGGTGAGGATCTCGGCGAACGTGTACTGCGCACCGCTGATGCCGTCGATCAGCGCCACCTTGTCGGGATGGCGCGTCGCTGCTGTGATCAGATCGTCGGTCACCGGATGGACCGGGTACGGCGCGAGGGACATCCGCGGCGAGTGAAGGATCGGTCCTGAAGTCATGGCGGGAGTCTGGCACCTATCGTCAGCATGGTGAACAGCCCGTTGTCGCCACGACCACCCACCGCGGATCTCGCGATGCCCTGGGACGGTGAGGTGGCGAACCCGATCGAGG
This sequence comes from Acidimicrobiia bacterium, assembly GCA_016650415.1. Classification (GTDB taxonomy): domain Bacteria; phylum Actinomycetota; class Acidimicrobiia; order IMCC26256; family JAENVU01; genus JAENVU01. The sequence goes on along the minus strand of JAENVU010000133.1, from coordinate 1,550 downwards.
AGTTCAGCCGCGTCCGGGCGGAGTTGGGCGACACGTTCGCGATCGAAGCACCCGACACGACGTACTTGTTCCTCTTTTCACCGGCCGGAGTGCAGGCGTTCTATGCCGTCGAAGAGGCCGTGGCGTCCAAGGGCATCGCCGATTGGCAGATGCTGCGCCGCAAGTTGCCGGACGAGTTGTTCCTCGATCGGCGGACGTTCCCGCACGATCTCTTCGCACGAGACGACGTCGCCGCGTATCTCGACCTGGTCCGTGACGTGCTCGCCACCACGCGCGCCGAACTCGGCGACGACGGCGACTTCGACGTGTTCTCGTTCACCCGGCGGCTCGGACACCGGATCGGGCTCACGACCTGGGCCGGTCCTTGCGGGCAGCCCGGTGCGCGACTCGACGCACTCATCGAGGCCCTCGATGCGCTCGACGGTGCGGCGGCGTTCGTCGAACCGGGGGGCATGCAGGAAATCGCAGCGAACGGCAAGGCCACCGAATACGCGGCGTTGGCGAGGGCAGAGGAACTCATCGCCGAGGCGATCGCGGAACGCGACGCGGAACCGGTTCGCTTCGAGGATCACTTCCAGCGGATCGTCGACGCGTGGGCCGGGGAGCCGAACCGTGCGCAGGGAATCGCACGCGATGTCGTCCTCGTCCATCTCGGTTCGATGTCAAACCTGTTCGCGGCGTTGGGTTGGTACCTGATCGATGTCGTGAGCCGACCCGCCGTGCTCGCAGCGGTACGAGCGGGCGACCGGGACGTCGCCGAGCGCAGCGCGTTGGAGTCGCTTCGCCTGTCCCAACGTTCGGTGATGATGCGGGCCGTCTCGAAGCCGTGCGTGATCGACGACGGAACCACGCAGTACTCCGTGGAACGGGGCGTCACGCTCGCGACGCTGCTCCCGCTCACGAACACCGAAGGCCTCGACCTCGAGCAGTGGGATCCGGACCGATGGCAGCGGCGGCGGCTCCGCGCCGACCGACTCCCTGCCGCGCGCGAACTCGTCACGACGTTCGGACACGGTCCGCACACGTGCCCGGCCCAGCCGTTCTCGCTCTCGGTCATGACCGAGAGCGTGATGGATCTGGTGGGGCACTACGACTTCACGCCGCACTTCGCGTCGCCCACGCCCGTCCCCGGCCAGATCGGCGGCGTCGCCCGCGCCTCCACCCCGTGTCCCATGACCTACCAAGCCAGGCCGTCACCACACCCCAGTCGCAGGGAGGAACGACGTCCGTCCCGAGAACTCACCCGAGCGGAGCTTGCGGAGCGAGCCGCGAGGCAGTGAGTCCACCGCAGCACGCGAGCACCGAAATGGCGAACGTACGAGCCATCAGGACGGCACCCAGTTGCCGTGGAAGCCGAACGGGACGCGCACCGGGAGATGGACCGTCGCGACGGGGGGACCGGCGAAGTCCTGGGCGTCGAGGATGACGACATCGGCCGCATTGCGGTCGGGGTCGTGGACGTAGGCCATCACCCACCCTTCGTCTTCGGCGGCATCGTCCGACCGGGGGACGAACACGGGCTCCTGCGACATCCGGCCACCGCCGAAGTC
>JAENVU010000132.1 GCA_016650415.1 Acidimicrobiia bacterium | reverse complement strand
CGAGCAGCGCGTGGACCGGAGGTTCGGTGTCGTAGGTCTTGGTCACCTGGACCAAGTCGACGACGCTCACGGGGTGACGACGCGGTCGCCGACCTTCACGTCGCCGGACACCTCGACGAAGCCCCCGGCGAACGTGCCGGGGGTGACCTTCACCAACTGGTGCTGACCGCCGCGCACGCGTTCGACCGCGAAGCCACCCTCCGCGAGTGCGACGAGACTCTTGACCGGTACCGACAGCGCGTTCGCGGCTTTCGCGGTGACGAGGTGGACCACGACCGACGCGCCGTCGTATTTCGCGATGTCCGTACCGGTGACGACGATGTCGACCGAGACCGTCGTCGTCGTGCTGCCCTGCTGGTTGCCCTGGGCGCTGCTCGTCGTACTGGTCGCGGCACCGACGCCATAGATGATGCCGTCGACGGTCGTGCCGTCCGGGAGTTCCACCTTGACCGTGTCGCCCGCGTTGGCGGAGGCCACGAGCGACGCGTCGAGGTCCACGTGGATGACGGGCGCGTTCCCGGTTGCGGTCAGGAGGTCACCGGACGCGGATCCGCCGACGGTCGCCAGGAGGGATGCGACGCGGATGGGACCGGGGGCGAAGACGATCTCACTCGGGGTGAAGCTCCCGGTGACGGTCACGCCCTTCGCCTCCTGGAACGCGCGGATCGCGGATGCGGTCCCGGAGGTGAAGGTCGAGTCGGTCGTGAAGTCGGCTCCGTAGCCGAGGACGGCCAGCGTTTGCTCGAGTTGGAGCACGTCGGGACCGTCGGAGATGCCGGTGGTGAGCGTCCGCCACATCGGCCGGGTGCCGACCATCAGGAAGACGCTCGGCGACCCGTCCACCTCGGCGAGCGAACCGCCGACGTCGATGACCGATCCGACCGCCGGGAGCGCGGTGATCGTTCCCGAGGAACTCGCGGAACTCGACGAACTGGCCGCGCCGGCGCCGGCGCCGGCCCCACCGCTCGCGCTCGCCGAAGCGGTTCCGGTCGACGATCCGCCACTGCCGATGCGAATGGTCGTCGCGGCACTGAAGCCCACGGTGCCGCTGACGTCCTGTGTGGTTTCGAGGGTCCGTTGTTCAACCGGTTGGAGGGTCGTCGATTGCCGCGCGGGCTTGGTGGTGGTGGTTGCGTCGGACCGGTTCAACACACCGATCGTGACGCCGGCACCGACGATCACGACGGCGGCGCCGATGGCAATGAGTCGTCGGGGTTGCATCAGTTGGTGGCGGCGTTCGACTGGCTTCCCGACGATGTGCCTCCCGGCGCACCACCGGGAGGGGTACCTCCGCCCGGACCGCGGCCGCCGAGGCCGCCGCCGAACCCTCGGCCACCGACGTTGCCGCCGACCTCCTGCTGACAGGCTTGCCGGGCGGCCTGCGCCGTCGGATCGTCACGGTTCTGGCCCTGGGCGTTCCCGGGTGCACCATCGCGATTGAACTGCGGTCGCCCGTTCGCGTCGAAGGTCGGGTCGGGGTAGTCGAGGCCCTTCCCGCGCATGCACTTCGCGAACTTGAGCAGGTTCTTGCGCAGCGCGGCCTGCTCGGCCGGGGTCCGCTGGAACTGGCCGGCGAAGTCGGGCTGCTTGGATTCGCACGCCGTGCGGGCCTTGTCGAAGGCCGGGCTGTTGCGGAGATCGCCGAAGTTGCGGCCTTGGTCGCGGTTGAACTGCGGTTGTCCGTTGGCGTCGAACTGCGGGTCGGGGAAGTCGACTCCGTTGTCGCGCATGCACTGTGCGTAGGCGAGCAACTGCTTCCGGAACGCGGCGGGATCCGCGGTCTTGGCCTGGCCCGAACTCGAAGACTTGCTGTTGTCCGACTTCGAGAGCGACGCCACGCCGGAGGCCTTGGTGCCGCCGGAACTGCCACAGGCGGCGATGCCGATGGTCAGGGCGAACGCGATGGCGAGGCCTCGAATCGGGCGTGGAGTGAGTGTCGACATGTCGTGCTCCGATGTTGTGGATTCGCGCCGACTGCGACGCGCCCCTGAAGTGTGACCGAGTGGACTGGGAGTTCTACGCGCGCAACCTGAGAGTTCCGCGAGAGGTTTAACCTGCGCCGGGAGGGGTGAGGCCGACGTGGCATCCAGGTACGACTTCATCGTCGTGGGCGGCGGTTCGGCCGGTTGTGTGCTGGCGAACCGACTGAGTGCGGATCCGTCGAGACGGGTCCTCGTCCTCGAGGCCGGTCGACCGGACTACAAGTTCGACGTCTTCATCCACATGCCCGCGGCCTTCTCGTTCCCGATCGGTTCGAAGTTCTACGACTGGAAGTACGAATCCGAACCCGAACCGCATATGGGTGGCCGCCGGATCTATCACGCACGGGGCAAAGTGCTCGGAGGGTCCAGTTCGATCAACGGGATGATCTTCCAGCGCGGGAACCCACTCGACTACCAACGGTGGGCCTCCGATCCGGGTATGGAGCAGTGGGACTACGACCACTGCCTGCCGTACTTCAAGCGGATGGAGACCTGTCTCGCCGGCGCCGACGACTTCCGCGGTGACGACGGTCCGCTCGAGTTGGAGCGCGGGCCGGCGACCAATCCCTTGTTCGACGCCTTCTTTGCCGCGGTGCAGCAGGCGGGGTACCCGCTGACCGACGACGTGAACGGGTTTCGCCAGGAAGGGTTCGCCCGCTTCGATCGCAACATCCGGCGCGGCCGTCGCCTGAGTGCCGCACGCGCCTATCTCCACCCGGTGATGAACCGTCCGAACCTCGACGTGCGGACCCGAGCCTTGACGACGGGAGTGGTGTTCGAGGGGACGCGTGCGGTCGGGGTGGACGTGGCGCGCCGTGGTGGCCGAACCGAACGGATCATGGCCGGGGAGGTGATCCTGTGCGGCGGTGCGATCAACTCGCCCCAACTCCTGCAACTGTCCGGCGTCGGCGACGCCGCGGATCTCGGCGGGTTGGGGATTCCGGTCGTCGCGGATCTTCCCGGCGTCGGTGCCCATCTCCAGGATCACCTGGAGGTCTACATCCAGCACGCGTGTACCCAACCGGTGTCGATGGCGCCGATGCTCCGGAAGTGGCGCCGACCGTTGATCGGGTTGGAGTGGTTGGCGCGCCGCGGACCGGGCGCGACGAACCACTTCGAGGCCGGCGGCTTCATCCGATCGAACGACGACGTCGGCTATCCCAACGTGATGTTCCATTTCCTGCCGATTGCCATCCGCTATGACGGCACCGTGCCCGAGGGCGCGACCCAACACGGGTACCAGGTGCATGTCGGTCCGATGTATTCCGATGCTCGCGGCACGGTGAAGGTCGTGTCGCGCGACCCGCGCGTCAAGCCGGCGCTGCGCTTCAACTACCTCTCGACCGACACCGACCGGCGCGAGTGGGTCGAGACGATCCACGCGGCGCGCTCGATCCTGGCGCAACCCGCGTTCGCCCCGTTCGACGGCGGCGAACTCTCACCCGGTCCCGCGATCGAGACCGATTCCGAGATCCTCGAGTGGGTCGCGCGCGACGCCGAGACCGCGCTCCATCCGTCGTGTACCGCCCGCCTCGGTGCCGATGACGACTCGGTCCTCCATCCGGACACGTTCCGGGTTCACGGCGTCGATGGGCTTCGGGTGGTCGACGCCAGCGCGATGCCCTACGTCACCAACGGCAACATCTATGCACCGGTCATGATGCTGGCCGAGCGGGCCGCCGATGCGATCCTCGGGAACTCGTCGCCGCCACCCGTGCCCATCGATTTCTACCGCCATCCAGGAGCCGGAACATGACCGACGTCGGACTGTTCATCGGTGGCGTCGAGGTCGCCGCGATGTCGGGCGAATCGTTCGAGACTCGGAATCCGGCCACGGGCGACCTCCTCGGCACGGTGGAGCACTCCGATGATTCCGACGTTGATCGGGCGGTCGCCGCGGCGCGTGACGCGCTGGCGGGATGGGCGGCCCGAAAGGGGGCGGAGCGCGGTCGGATCATGGCGCGGGCTGCGCAGCTACTCCGAGAGCGCAACGACGAACTTGCCCGGCTCGAAGTCCTCGATACCGGCAAGCCGATCGCCGAGGCCTCGGTCGAGGACGTCATCTCGGGCGGCGGAGTGCATCGAGTACTTCGTCGGTGCCGCTGCCACCATTGCCGGCGAGTCGTATGACCTGGGCGGCTCCTTCGCCTACACCCGACGCGAACCCGTCGGGGTGTGTGTGTGGGCATCGGCGCGTGGAACTACCCCATCCAGATCGCGTGTTGGAAGTCGGCACCCGCGCTGGCCTGCGGTAACACGATGGTGTTCAAGCCGAGTGAGCTGACGCCGCTGACCGCGATGAAGCTGGCGGAGATCTACCTCGAAGCCGGCGTCCCGCCCGGCGTGTTCAACGTGGTGCACGGCGACGCCCGGACCGGCGACGCGCTGGCTCGGCACCCGGACGTGGCGAAGGTGTCTCTGACCGGATCGGTCGCGACGGGCAAGGCAGTGATGGCGACCGCGGCGGAGACGCTCAAGGCGGTCACGCTGGAACTCGGCGGGAAGTCGCCGCTCGTGATCTTCGGCGATGCGGATCTCGACAATGCGGTGTCCGGTGCGTTACTCGGCAACTTCTACACCCAGGGCGAGGTGTGCACGAACGGCACGCGCGTGTTCGTCCATCGATCGATCCACGATCGGTTCGTCGATGCGCTCCTTGCGCGGACCGCGAAACTCACGATCGGCGATCCACTCGATCCGGCGACCGACGTCGGCGCCCTGATCTCGATGGACCACATGGGCAAGGTCCTCGCCAGTATCGAGGCCGGCGTCGCGGCCGGCGCGACCGTCGCGTGCGGCGGACGCCGCGCGACCGGCAGCGAAGTGCTCGAGCGCGGCTGCTTCGTCGAGCCGACGGTGTTCACGGGCTGCACCGACGACATGACCATCGTGCGCGACGAGATCTTCGGGCCCGTGATGAGTGTGCTGGTGTTCGACGACGAGGCCGAGGTGATCGCCCGGGCCAACGACACGACCTATGGGCTCGCGGCCGGCGTGTTCACCAGGGATCTGGGCCGGGCCCATCGCGTCGCCGCGGCGCTCGAGGCCGGAATCGTGTGGATCAATACCTACAACCTGGCGCCGATCGAGATGCCCTTCGGTGGGGTGAAGCAGTCGGGGATCGGGCGGGAGAACAGCCTTGCCGCCATCGAGCACTACACCCAGCGCAAGACCATCTACGTCGAACTCGGCGACGTCGACTCCCCATACTG
>JAENVU010000131.1 GCA_016650415.1 Acidimicrobiia bacterium | reverse complement strand
GCGGCCCGCTGGTCCGCATCCAGGTTCCGACCACGACCGTCGTAGCCCGGCGGCAGACCGGCGGCCTTGCGTTCGGCATTCATGGCTTCGAGCTCTTCCGGGGTGTCGAAGCACTCGTAGGCATCGCCACTGGCGAGCAACTGGTCGGCGGCCGCCAGGTACTCCGGGATTCGCTGCGACTGTCGCCACGGAGTCTCGTCCCAATCCAAGCCGAGCCATCGGAGGGTGTCGCCGATCGCATCGACCCATTCCTCACGGGTGCGCGAAGTATCGGTGTCTTCGATACGCACGAGGAACGAGCCACCGGTGTGTCGGGCGTAGAGCCAGTTGAACAGTGCGGTACGTGCACTTCCGACATGGAGTTCGCCGGACGGCGCGGGAGAGAAACGGACTCGGATGCTCATGACGCTCGTTCCTTCCTCGGCGCGTGACCGCAGCCGTCAGGCCGACGGATCCGCAGGAGAGATCTCGGCGGCTTCGCCGCGGGCAATCTGGCCGCGGACTCGGGCCAGATGCTCGGGCAACTCGGTGATCGAGAGTCGGAGTAACGACGGGCTGACCGCGTCGGCGATGGCCCGGCGAACGATGTACTCATGGCTCGCACCCCGCACGACACCGGGGCGCCACGTGCGCACCTCGTCGGGCGCAGGTCCCGCGTAGCCCAGGAGTTCGACCGCGAAGTCGACGTCGAGCGTGGTCGGCGCCCGACCGAAGGTCGCAGCCCGCTTCATCGCCAGCTCCGCGACCGCCGCGACTGCGTCCTCGGCGTGTTCGCTCGGGTCGAGCCGGAAGCGATCGCGCGCCCGATTCGCGAGTGTCAATGCGAAACCGTTGCTCGGTCCCGGCGACCCGACGAGCGCACCGGTCGGACGGCGCGCCGGGGAATCGCCCGGTCGATCGGCGCGCCAACCACGTGCAGCAGGCATATGGACGCCCGTCGCGAAGTTCTGCTGCTGCCGAGGCAGCTCCTCGCGCGGAGTGGAAACGTACGGATCGGTGGGCACGGGTGATGACTACCCGCGGGCCTCGGCCCGAAGCAAGCCATAGACGATGGAATCCGACAACGCCTGCCAGCTGGCCTCGATGATGTTCTCGCTCACTCCGATCGTGGTCCACGTTTGCTCGCCGTCGGTGCTGTCGAGCAGCACCCGGGTGATCGCACCGGTCCCCTTCTGGGTATCGAGGACTCGCACCTTGTAATCGGTGAGGTGCAGACGGTCGAGTGCCGGATACCGCCCGGCCAGTGCCCGTCGGAGCGCCCGGTCGAGCGCGTTGACCGGCCCATTGCCTTCTTCGGTGGCAATCAACCGTTCCTCGCCGACCCAGACCTTGATGGTCGCTTCGGTGAGGACGCCGTCGGGCGCTTCGCCGGCAGTCGTGGTCGGACTCGCATCATCGGTGATGACCCGAAAGGCTTCGGCCCGGAACCACGTCGGTTCCCAGCCCGACGCCCGACGCATCAGCAGTTCGAGGGAGGCGTCGGCAACTTCGAAGTGATACCCCTCGTGCTCGAGGTGCTTCAGCGTGTCGACGACTCGGTTGATCGTCGGGCCGTCGAGCTCGAGACCGAGTTCCTTGGCCTTGAGCTGAATGGTGGACTTACCCGCCAGTTCGGACATCACGAACCGCGTGCCGTTCCCGACGGTGTCGGGGGGGATGTGCTCGTACGCGTCCGGGCGCTTCACGATCGCGCTCACGTGTAATCCGGCCTTGTGGGCAAACGCCGAGGTGCCCACGTAGGCGGCTTGCGGGTTCAGTGCCATGTTCACGAGTTCCGCGACGTGATGGGCGACCGGCGTCAATCGCTCCATACGATCGGGCGGCAGTGTCTCGATTCCCATCTTCAGCGTGAGGTTCGGGATGATCGTCGTGAGGTTGCAGTTCCCGGTGCGTTCCCCGTACCCGTTGATCGTGCCCTGCACCTGGGTCGCGCCACCGAGCACCCCGGCCAAGGCATTGGCCACGCCACACCCCGTGTCGTCGTGCAAATGGACACCGACACTGACGTCGTCCCCGAAGTATTCGACGACGGACCGCACAGTGGCTTCCACCTCGTGGGGCAAGCTCCCACCGTTGGTGTCGCAGAGCACCAGCGCATCGACTCCCGACTGCACCGCCCCTTCGAGAACGCGGAGACTGAACTCGGGATTGCGTTTGAATCCGTCGAAGAAGTGTTCGGCATCGAACAGCACCTCGCGCCCGAGCGACTTCAGGTAGTCGATCGAGTCCGACACCATCAACACGCCCTCGTCGAGCGTCGTGTCCAGCGCTTCGAGCACGTGATAATCCCAGCACTTGCCGACGATGCAGACCGTTCCCGTGTTGGCCTCCACGAGGTGGCGCAGCGTGTCGTCGGAATCCACCTTGCCCTTGACGCGTCGGGTCATGCCGAACGCGACGAGCTTGCTGCGTTCCAGGACGAGCTCGCGTTGAGCCCGCTGGAACATCTCGTTGTCCTTGGGGTTCGCGCCGGGCCAGCCGGCTTCGATGTAGTCGACCCCGAGCCAGTCGAGTTGCTCCGCGATCCGGAGCTTGTCGTCGACGGTGAGCGAGATCCCTTCGAGCTGGGATCCGTCGCGCAGCGTCGTGTCGTAGATCTCGACGCGAGCAGGCAGGTCGAGACCGTCACTCGTCGACATGTTCACACCAGTTCTTGTAGGCGTCGACCTGACCGCGCACCGCCCGCGCGTACTCGGCGGCGATCACCTGGGTTCGCGGCCCGGGACACGGAATCGTTCGATCATCCACGGAGTTCACCGCGCTGACCTCGGCGGCGGTCCCGCACACGAACATCTCCTCGGCAATGTAGAGATCGCTCCGCGTGAGGTTGTCGACGCGCACCTCGAACCCGTGGTCGCGAGCAATGGTCATGACCGAGCTCTGCGTGATGCCCTCCAACGCCCCGGCCGAGGTCGGCGG
>JAENVU010000130.1 GCA_016650415.1 Acidimicrobiia bacterium | reverse complement strand
TGCGGACCTCCGAGGCCGTCGCTGCGGGAATGCGCTGACGACTGGTGGCGCGGTCGCCGACCTGGGTCGGCGCGGCCACGACGAGATCACTCCCCGAGGCGTACTCCTGGAAGATCTCACCGAGGGATGCGTGGAGCGTGTCGGTGAGGACGTACGTGCCGCTGACGAAGGTCACGCCCAGCACGACGGCGAGCGCGGTCAGGAACAGTCGCACCTTGCGGGCGAGAACACCCTTGATCGTCGCTCGCCACATCGGGACCCATCCTGCCCGATGGGAGACGTCTCGCCGGACGCGGGCGTCTGCGGATACGGTCCCGCCCGTGACTGACGCCCCCGTTGACGAGTCCCCTGCCGATCACGAGTTTCGGCTCGCGGCGCGTGAGTTCCTCACCACGCACGCGCCGCCGCGCCCACCTGGAGTGTCCTCCAGCCCGTTGGGGAAGGAGATGTCGGCAGAACTCGAGGCGGAACACGTTCAGGAATGTCGGGATTGGCAGGCAACCCTCGCCGCCAACGGCTGGGCCGGGATCACCTGGCCATCCGAATACGGCGGGCGCGGCGGAACCGTCGCCCAGGCGCGGATCTTCGCTCAGGAGGAGTCGCGGGTCCTGGTGTCGTCGGGCGTGTTCATGGTCGCGATCGGGATGGTCGGGCCCACGATCATCCAGCATGGGACCGAGGAGCAGAAGAACTTCTTCCTCCCGCGCATGCTGAACGGCGAGCACGTGTGGTGCCAGCTGTTCTCGGAGCCCGGCGCCGGGTCGGACTTGGCCGGCCTCGCCACCCGGGCCGAACGCGACGGCGACGAGTTCGTGGTGAACGGCCAGAAGGTCTGGACTTCCGGTGCGCATTTCTCCGACTGGGGAATGATGCTCGTACGTACCAACTGGGACGTTCCGAAGCATCAGGGCATCACCTGGATCGCGGTCGACATGCGCTCCCCCGGGATCGAAGTGCGACCGCTCCGGCAGATCACGGGGTACGCACACTTCAACGAGGTGTTCCTCACCGACGTGCGGGTTCCCGTCGCCAACGTGCTCGGCGATGTCGACAACGGGTGGCGCATCGCCCAGACCACGCTCGGCAACGAGCGGCAGATGATCGGTGGCGGCGGCTCGGGCGTGGGGTTCAAGGCACTGGCCGCGCTCGCACGCTCGTGCGGACGCACAGAGGATCCGGTGATTCGCCAGGAACTCGCGAAGTCCTACACGCGGTTCGAACTCCTCAACTGGCTCGGCCAGCGGGCCAAGGCACGCGCCAAGGCGGGGCTGCCACCGGGCCCGGAGATGTCGATCATGAAACTCGCCGTCTCCGAACGCGTCGCGCGCGATGGCGACCTGGCGCTCGCACTCGAGGGTCCCGGCGGCATGTTGACCGGCTCCGACGCGCTCGACGACGGCATGTTCCAGCAGCTGTTCCTCAACCAGTGGTCGGTCCGGATCGGCGGCGGCACCGAACAGATCCAGCGCAACGTCATCGGTGAGCGTGTGCTCGGTCTCCCCGGTGAAGCCCGACCGGACAAGACCGAGCCGTTCCGCAACCTCCCCCGGAACTGACCGCGCGCCGTTCTGGCGTCGAGAACTCGCTCTCCGCACGAGTTATTGACGCCGGAATGGCACCTACGGGGCGACGGACATGAAGTCGGTGAAGCCGGACGGCTCGTGGCGGCCGAAGCAGCCGTGTTCGAACAGACCCCAACCTTCTTGACCTTCGAGGGTCGCACGACCGACATGGTCGATCAGACCGAAGGCGAGACCACCGACGACCGCAGGATCCGAGAAGTCGTACTGCGCGCCCTCGACCAATCCGTGACCACGCCATTCGCCGTGGGTCCACGCGGGGTCGCCGCCGTACCCGGTTCCGAGATTCAACGGCACGTAGCCGAGCGACTCGACCTCGAGGGTGAGTTCCTTACGGCCCCGAGCCTGCAGGTACACCGTGGCACCGGTCGGGATCCGAGTGCCGGACTGATAGTGAATGTCGACCTCGGGCCAGCCCAGTTGCTCCGGCGGACGCCCGCTCGACGCGGGGAACACGCGGCGCACATCGTTCATGACCCGGGTGCCGTCGGCCTCTTCCTGGATGATCACGATCAGCGCGAAGTCCTCGAAACGCATCGGGATATAGGTCCACCAAAAGCCTTCGATGGGCTCGTCGCCCGCGCGACCCGGAGGTTCGGCCTCGCCAACGGGTCGGATGCCCCATGACCGGTCTCGGGTACCGAGCCAGGTGTCGGGAGTGACCTCGTGGCGCGCTCCGTCCACCCGGAGCTCACCACTCCACGTGCCGACCTGAGCGAAGCGTTGCGCATCCAAGGTGATCCGCCCATTGCGGCGCCACACGTGCCGGGTCTCGTCGAGCGCCGGGAACGATCCTTCCCAGGTCATGTCGAAGCCGATGCCGTGGTCGTCGGCATCGCAGATCAACCGAAGCTTGTGCAGCGGTTCGATGACCTCGATGCGATAGGGACCGACCTCTTGCTTCATGCGGTCGTCACCCAACGCATCGGAGGTGCGGATCGAGAACTGCCGATCGCCGGTCCGCACGGCCGCGAACGCATCGATCACCCCGAGATTGGGATACAACCCGAGGCCGGTGACGAGGAAGATGTCGCCGGTGCGGTCGTGCGCGTTCCAATAGCACCGGTCGTAGCCGTTGCGGTCGCTGGTATCCATATGCGCGATCGAGAGCGGCGCTTGGTGGATCGGGTATTCATCAAGTGGGACGGGCATCGATTCGACTCCTGGGACGGGTGGGCCTGGACGTTACGCGGAGGACGCAGGCGGACGCGGCGATGCCAGTAGTTCGGCGACCCGATCGACCAGCGCGTCGAGGTCGGCGGGCGGATGGCCGCCGAGTGATTCGACGCAGAGCGTCGCGGTCGTGGCCTGCTCCGGTCCGGCATCCAGCCACGCGAGCAACGAGGTCGCCCGTCCGGGCTCGGGCACCACGATCGCTTCCACCACGAGACTCAGCCGATCGATGTAGGACACCGCCCCGATCATCGAGAACGCCTCGTGTAACGCGAGGAACGCGTCCATGGGTGCGGCGTCGAGGAGCACGACCCGGGTGTCGTCGACGCCGACCGTCGGGTGCCGGAACGAGGCGCCGAGGTGGGCGTCGGACCGACCCGGACGCTTCGGCGACGGCGTGGCCGGTGCGGGTGGGGCGCTGTCGACGCCAAGCTCCTGAGCAGTCTGGATCGCGAGCAGCACCGCGAAGGCTTCGGTGATCTGCGCGGTCCGGACGGTTCGCAGCCCGATATCCGCCAGGTCGGTGGCATTGTCGGGATGATGGCGCCGGATCAAGACCCGGTACTGGGCCCGAACGGCCGGCCAGGTCGCGTCGGCTGCGATACCGAGTACTACGCGCGCTCCCGCCGTGTCCATCGCCGCATGGTGGCACGTCCGAACGACGGGAAGCTTGCAGCCGCGGGTCCGACGCGCCTACAGATGGTGGACCTGTCCGCCACCGGGAGACCGACCATGGGTGATCTCACCGCTTCGTTGACCGCGAGCGTCGGAGCCGAGTACGTGCTGGTGGACGATGCCATCAGCGAGGACTACGGCCACGACGAGGCATTGACCGTTGCACCGGTCATGCCGGCCGCGGTCGTGCGCCCCGGATCGACCGAGGACGTCCGGGCGATTCTCGGCGTCGCCGCAGAACACCGGGTCCCGATCACCGCCCGCGGCAGCGGCACGGGCCTCTCGGGCGCGTGCACGCCTCACGCCGACGGCATCGTCGTGTCCTTCGAGCGCATGAACGCGATTCTCGAGATCGACACCGAGAACCATGTCGCCGTCGTACAGCCAGGTGTCACCCTGGCGCAGCTCGACGAGGCCCTCGCTCCTCTCGGACTCTCCTATCCCGTGTACCCCGGTGAGTACAGCGCGAGTCTCGGCGGAAACGTCGCGACGAACGCGGGTGGCATGCGCGCGGTGAAATACGGCGTCACCCGCCATCAGGTCCTCGGGCTCGAAGCGGTCCTGCCGACCGGCGAGGTCATCCGCACCGGCGGCAAGTTCGTGAAGGCCACCACCGGCTACGACCTGACCCAGCTCATCATCGGCTCGGAGGGCACGCTCGCGCTGGTCACCGAAGCCACCCTCCGCCTGTATCCGCGCACGCCGTTCACCGCGACGATCCTGGCACCGTTCACGTCACTCGATGCCGTCACGCACGCGATCCCGCGCATCGTCGCCAGCGGGATCGGGCCGATGATCCTCGAGTACATCGACATGGTCACCCTCGGCGCGATCACCGCCCACGTCGGCCTGGATCTGGGGATCCCCGACGACATCCGCGAGACGGCGCTCGCGTACCTCGTCGTGATGATGGAGCAGACGACCGACGAGCGCCTGGACGAGGACGTCGCCGCGCTGGCCGAACAACTCGCCGAACTCGACGCCATCGACGTCTACGTGCTTCCGGGTGGAGCCGCGGCGTCACTGATCGACGCCCGGGAGAAGTCGTTCTGGGTGGCCAAGGCGAACAACGCCGACGACATCGTCGACGTGGTGGTGCCCCGCGCGTCGCTCCCGGAATTCATGGAGACGGTCGCCGGCATCGCGAGCGAGACCGGGTCGTGGATCGCCGGGTGCGGACACGCCGGAGACGGCAACGTGCACCTTTCCGTGTTCCAGGCCGATCGCGACACCCGATCCGCGGTGATGACCCGGCTCTTCCGGGCCGGCATGGATCTCGGCGGTGCGATCTCGGGTGAGCACGGCATCGGGCGCGCCAAGCGGTCGTATTTCCTCGCCCTCGAAGACCCGGCCAAGCTCGCGCTCATGCGCCGCATCAAGACCGCCTTCGATCCGCATGGCATTCTCAATCCCGGTGCACTGCTCGACGACGAGGTGACGGTATGACCATGAACGGCGCGCGATCACTCCTGCGCACACTCGTCGACCACGACGTCGACGTGTGCTTCGCGAATCCGGGTACGTCCGAGATGCATTTCGTGGCGGCGCTCGACGACGAGCCCCGTATGCGGGCGGTCCTCGGACTCTTCGAAGGTGTGGTCACCGGCGCGGCCGATGGCTACGCCCGCATGACGGGGCGGCCGGCCGCAACGCTGCTGCACCTCGGGCCGGGCCTCGGGAACGGCATCGCGAACTTGCACAACGCGCGGCGCGCCCACGTGCCCATGATCAACATCGTCGGCGACCACGCGACCTACCACCAGGCCTTGGATGCGCCACTGCAGAGCGACATCGAGACCCTGGCTGCGAACGTGTCCGGTTGGGTGCGCCGGAGCGGCTCGACCGACGCGCTCGCCCGCGACACCGCCGACGCGGTGGTCGCGGCCCGCACTCCCCCGGGTGAGATCGCGACGTTGATCCTCCCGGCCGACGTCTCCTGGGGTGAGGGCGGCCAGACCGTCGCACGCCAACCGTTCGATCGTCCTCTGGCTCCGGACCTGGCAACAATCGAAGCGGCGGCGAAAATCCTCTGCAGTGGTGAGCCGAGCGCGATCCTTGTCGGCAACGACATCATGCGCGATGAACTCTCACTCGCGCTGCTCGACGCCGTGGCCGCATCGACCGGCAGCAAGGTGCTCGCCGAGGTGTTCCCCACCCGCATCCGGCGCGGCGCGGGTATCGCCGCGGCGGACCGGCTCGCGTACCTCGCGGAGTTCGCCGCGATGCAACTCGATGGACTCCGCCACCTGATTCTCCTCGGGGCCCAGTCTCCCGTCACGTTCTTCGCGTACCCCGGGAAGGCCAGCGATCTCGTTCCCGATGGCTGCGATGTTCACGTGGTCACCGATGTGCGGGAGGACGGACCCGAGGCGGTCGAGGCGCTGGCCGACGCGGTCGGGGTGACCGTGGCCGATGCTCGGCTGGCTCCGTCATCGCGCTCGGATCGGCCAACCGGTGAACTCACCGGCGCGGCCCTCGCCGCGGCCGTGAGTGCGACCCTGCCCGAGGATGCCATCGTCGTCGACGAGGCTCAGACCGGTGGCATCTGGGCGTCTCCCGCGACTGCCGGCTGTCCACCACACGACTGGTTGACCCTGACCGGTGGTTCGATCGGGTTCGGGATGCCCTGCGCGACCGGCGCGGCGGTCGCGTGTCCGGACCGCCCGGTGATCAACCTGCAAGCCGACGGCAGCGCCATGTACACCGCGCAGGCGCTCTGGACCCAAGCCCGCGAGGGACTCGACGTCACCACGGTCATCTTCGCCAACCGGTCGTACGCGATCTTGAACATGGAGCTCTCGCGGGTGGGGGTGGAGTCACCGGGCCCGATTGCCAAGTCGATGCTCGATCTCACCGGACCGGAACTGGATTTCGTGGCCCTGGCGCGCGGGATGGGGGTGCCGGCCGTACGACCGGAGGACGCCGACTCCTTCACCGCCGCGTTGGAACGCGCGGCGGCCGAACCCGGCCCCCATCTCATCGAGGCCGTCATCCCGTCCGGGTTCTGACCCCCCCCACCCCGCATGCCGACGTTTGGCGGGTTCGGTGGCCCAGCCGCCCGTCACCCGCCAAACGGTGCAGAGTTGGTGCCGCCATCGTCGGGGTTTGACAGAATCCCACCATGACCGACCCCGGTTTCGCCGACATCCTTGCCGCCAACACCACCTACGCCCAGACGTTCCACCTCGGAGGTCTCTCGCCGCAGGCGGCGAAGGGCCTCGGGGTCTTGACCTGTATCGACTCGCGGATCGAGCCGCTGACCATGCTCGGCCTCGAACCGGGCGACGCCAAGATCCTGCGGAACGCGGGCGCTCGGGTCACCGACGACGCGTTGCGATCCCTCGTCCTTGCCGTGCACTTCCTCAGTGTGCGCCGGATTGCGGTCATCCAGCACACGCGCTGCAAAATGACCGAAGCCTCGAACGCCGAACTCCGACACGAGATCACGGCACTCACCCACGAACCGACCGACCATTGGGACTTCCATGCGATCGAGGACCAGTCCGCGGTCCTGGTCGACGACATCGATCAACTTCGGAAGTGTCGACTCATCCCCGACACCGTGGAGATCGCCGGTCTGATCTACGACGTCGACTCGGGTCTGCTCCGGTTGGAGTGCACCGCGTGAAGGTCCACTGGTTTCTCCCCACCGGTGGCGACTCGCGAGAAGTGCTCCCGAGTCAACCGACGTCGCATCGTCGTGAGCCCAGCCATGCCTACCTCGCCGAGGTCGCGCAGGCCTGCGATCGGCTGGGGT
>JAENVU010000129.1 GCA_016650415.1 Acidimicrobiia bacterium | reverse complement strand
GGTCAAGGCCATGGTGCCGGAGAAGTGCTGCGACATCATCGACGAGGCGATCCAGATGCACGGCGCCGCCGGGATCTCGCAGTGGTTCCCGCTCGCGGAGATGTGGCACGGCCAGCGGACGCTGCGGCTCGCCGATGGTCCCGACGAGGTGCACCACCAGGTGGTCGGGCGGGCCGAGGTGAAGAACCGCGCCGCGGATGTGGCGGCCGGGGTGGCGGGTCCGTCGACGAACGGCCCGCTCTTCACGGGCCCGTAACCGGACCTGCTCGGATGAGTGGAACGCGTGCGGCCGGCGACTTCGGTGCATGGTTGGCCGAGATCGATCCGGCCCTCCGCGGTGACGGCGTGACCGATGTTCCCTGCGAGGCCTGCACGGCGTGTTGCACGTCCTCGCAGTTCATCCACGTTGGCCCCGACGAGACCGACACCCTGGCCCACATCCCGCCCGTGTTGTTGTTCCCGGCGCCCGGTCGACCATCCGGCCACCTGGTGATGGGTTACGACGACCGCGGGTGGTGTCCGATGCTGTCCGAGTCGGGGTGCACGATCTATGACCATCGGCCGCAGACCTGCCGCAGCTACGACTGCCGGGTGTTCGCGGCGGCGGGAGTGGTCCCGGACGCGGCCGAATCGGCACGGATAGCGGACCGCACGCGGGAATGGGCCTTCGCGGTGTCGGACGACGAGTCCTCGGACGATCGGGCCCACCTGGGGGCGATCCGCGCGGCTGCCCGGTTCCTCCGCGACCACGCCGAGGACTTTCCGCCGAACGTCCGACCCGCGAATGTGACCGGCCTCGCGGTGGTGGCGATCGAGATTCGTGGCCTGTTCCTCGAGCGTGTCCCGACGACCGAAGCTGTCGGTGCCGCGCTCGCGGAACGGACGTCGTCGTGAGCCACGTTGCGGCGGGCCACGAGGTGAAGGAAACTCCGCCGATGCAGCCGCTCGATATTCACCATGTCTCGATCAACGTCTCCGACGTCGCCGAGGCGTTGGCGTTCTACACGGGGGTGTTGGGCGGGGTCGAGCGAGATGATCGGCCGGATTTCGGTTTCGGCGGTGCCTGGATCGATTTCGGCGGTCGTCAGCTCCATCTGATCGAGGCGCCGGTTCCGGCCGAACTCGGACAGCACTTCGCCGTCCGGGTGGCCGATATCCGAGCCACGATCGAGGAGTTGCGGGCCCGGGGGCTCGAGGTCTCGGACGCGGTCCCCGTCGCGAGCAACCTGCAGGCGTTTCTGAAGGATCCGGCCGGGAACGGGATCGAACTCCACGAGGTCGGCGCCCCGGCCTGAGTGCCCCGGTCGGCGGCGCGCTTGACCCCGGGCGACCGGCCGCGTTAGGTGTCGGGCTGGTTCCCTGTGGGTGTGGTGGGTATGCGGTCCCTATCTCGGTGCGTGCGTCTCGTCGTTGTCCTCGTGGTGCTGGTCGCGGTCGTGGGGTGTCGGGGCCATGTCCCGTCCACCGCGGGCATCTCCACCGGCTCCGACTTTCTCGCGAGCGCCCCGAGCGACCAAGAGTTGGAACTGGGCCGTCTCGCCCAGACGGGTGCCCATTGGGTACGACTCGATCTCGATTGGGAGATCGTGCAACCGCGCGGTCCGGGGGACTGGGATTGGTCGACGTACGACGCCCTCGTGCGCATGGCCGAGCGGCAGGGCCTCGAAGTGCTGGCCGTGCCGATCTGGACCCCACCGTGGGCCAACCAAGGCAAGAGCCTGAATACTCCGCCCACCGATCCCGCCACCTACGCGACGCTCGTTCGTGAGGCGGTCTCGCGCCATCGCGCCGGTGGTGCCGCCGGTACCAAGATCCGCGCGTGGGAGATCTGGAACGAACCCAACAACCCACCGTTCTGGAGCACGGCGCCCGACGCGCCCGGGTACGTCGATCTCCTGCGCCACGCATACTTCGCGGCCAAGAGTGTCGACCCCGACTCGATCATCATCACGGGCGGCCTCGCCCCGAACGGTGACCTCAACCAGGATCCGCACAACGCCCGGCATCCCGTCAACTTCCTCAAGGCGATGTACTTCTCCGGCGCCCGCAACGCGTTCGATGCCGTCGCGCATCACCCGTACGCACCGGTTCCGTTCTCGCCGCTGACCGACACGCCCGGATCGATCGGTTGGAACTCCTTCGCCTACACCAAGACGATGCACGACGTCATGACGGCGAATGGCGACGGATGGAAACAGATCTGGGGAACCGAGACCGGTCCGCCGACGGGGTACTGCCCGGGCTGTGTCACGGAGCAGACCCAGGTCCAATGGCTCCAGGAGGAGTTCGTCCAGTGGCGCACCTGGGCGTGGGCGGGTCCGTTGTTCTGGCACGCCGGTCGTGACGGCGCGACCGGCTCGGGTGTTGCGGAACAGAACTTCGGACTGCTGCACTCGGACTTCTCGCCGAAGCCGGCGTTCCATGCCGCCGCGGGCATCTGGTAGCCCGACGCGGGCGGGAGACGGGCGGGGAAGACAGCGTCCGGACGCGACGAAGCCGCCGGAAAACCGGCGGCTTCAATCGGAAGAACTAGGTCTCAGATGACGCGAACGTTCTGCGCCTCTTCGCCTTTGCGACCGGGAGCAGTGTCGAACTCGACGCGCTGGCCATCTTCGAGGGTCTTGTACCCATCGGCCTGAATCGCCGAGAAGTGAACGAACACATCCTCACCGGAGTCACGCGAGATGAAGCCGAAACCCTTTTCGGCATTGAAGAACTTTACGGTGCCTTGCTGCACAGATTTCTCGTTTCTTTGTTCGCGATCGACCAAGGGATTTTGATCGACTCGCGACCGACACACTAGGTGCTGTGGACCGCCGAGGTCGTACGCGGCGACAAAGAGCAACGGGGACAGGGTTGATCACGTCCCGTCGACACCGTCGCGACCCGCCTTCCAGTAGCCGCGGATGGTGCAGTGGCTCCGGGGTATGCCGCGGCCGGTGAAGAACTCCCGGCGAACGCGCTGGACGGCGGCCGCTTCACCCGCGACCCACACCCGGGTGTCCGGTGCGATGGGGACGTGGGCGAGGGCCGTCGCCATCGCGTCGCCGGGTGTCGTGTCGCCGGAGACGACGTGATGCTCGATGGTGACGCCATCGCGCTGCGGAAGCCGCTCCACCGCGTCGGGATCGATGACCTCGACGACGACGTGCACCAGCGTCGACCTCGGGATCGCGCTCAGTACCTGGCTCAGTGCCGGGAGCGCCGATTCGTCGCCGGCGAGGAGGAAGTTCGGCGCGGCCGCGTCGATGGCGTACCCCCGACCGGGACCGGAGACCGCGACCGTCGCGCCGGGTTCCACGGTTCGGGCCCAATCGGTCAGGATCCCGGCGTCGTGCAGGACGACATCGAGGGTGAGGTTCGGCTCCGCCGGCCCACGCAGTGGCGGGGTGAGGGTTCTGATCGCGGGGCGCGCACCGTCGGGCAGCAGGAACTCGTTGCCGGTCCAGCTCGGGAGGACCAGCTCGGTCCGACCGGCCGAGGGCAGCAGCAGCCGCACGCTGCTCGCGGGCTCGGTGACCTCGAACCCGTCGAGCTCGGGTCCGGCGAGGACGATCCGTTGCAGGTGAGGTGAGACCAACTCGGTTGCCGCGACGGTGACGGTCCGAAACGGCGGCGGCTCCTGCCGCACCGGGAGCTGCTTCGAATCGGTCATCAGCGTCAGCCGTCGACGAGCTGCGCGAAGAGCGCGAGATGGTCGGCGCGGTGGCGGAGGAACTCCGGGTGCCATTGCACACCGAGCACGTTCGGTGCTCCATCGATCTCGATGCCCTCCACGTGACCGTGCTCGTTGTGTGCCACCGCGACGACGTTGGTGCCGAGCTCGCCGAGCACCTGGTGGTGCAGTGTGTTGACGCCCAGCAGCTCGGTGCCGACGATGCTCGAGAGTCGGGATCCCGGCGTGATCGTGACCGTGTGCGCGTCGAGGTTGTACTGGTCGAGTCGCATGTGATCGTCGACGTGCTGGTCGAGGGTGCCGCCGAGGGCGACGTTCAGGATCTGGATTCCCCGGCACACCGCGAGCGTTGGTTGGTCGCGCTCGACCACCGCCCGCGCGATGGCGATGTCGGCCCGGTCGCGCTCGGGATCGGTCGGACCGAGGCTCGCGTGCGGCGCGTGGCCGTAGACCCCGGGGTCGACATCGCGTCCCCCGGTGATCACCACGGCGTCAACCGCATCGAGCAGGCGCTCGATGTCGGCCGGGTCGACGATCGGGAGGATCACGGGTGTCGCGCCGGCTCGCTGCACTGCTTTCACGTAGGCGGTCGTGGCCATGAAGTGATCGATCGCGACACCTTCGTCGCCGCTGACCGGGGTGACGTGTCCGATGATGCCGACGACGCGGCCGTGGGTCCGGCTCACGTCAGCTCGAAGTACCGGTCGAGTTCCCACTCGGTCACGGTCTCGGCGGTGGGGTCACCGCCGGTCGTGTGGAACATCAGCCATTCCCATCGTCGAGTGTTGATCCAATACCGCACGAAGTCTGCGCCGAGCACCGCCGCGAGTCCGGTATCGGCTTCGAGCGTGTCGGCGGCACGGGTGATCGAGTTGGGCAAGTGCGGGTAGCCCTGGGGCGGGAGCCCCCATCCGCTGACGGCGAGCGGTGCAGGGAGGGGAGCCTCGGCGTCGAGCCCGGCGATGCCGCTCGCCAGGGTCGCGGCGAGTACCAGATACGGGTTCGCGTCGCCGCCCGCCACGCGGTTCTCGACCCGAGCGGCTTTGGGTTCGATCGACAGCACGCGCAGTGCCGCCGACTTGTTGTCCTCGCCCCAGG
Organism: Acidimicrobiia bacterium; assembly: GCA_016650415.1. Taxonomy (GTDB): domain Bacteria; phylum Actinomycetota; class Acidimicrobiia; order IMCC26256; family JAENVU01; genus JAENVU01. Next base: position 2,433 of record JAENVU010000129.1, on the reverse strand, counting down.
ACGCCACCGTCGGCACGGCGGCGAAGCCCACCATGCGCCGGTAGGAGTTGATCATGGGGCAGAGGAACGATGTCGCGGCGGCCGCGTGGGCCATCAACCCGCCGATCCAGTGGCTCGTAGTCTCACTCATCCGACCGTCGGGTGCGTAGAAGACCGGCTCACCATCGCGGGTCAACGAATGGTGCACGTGCAACCCGTTGCCGTACTCCGCCGACGGCTTGGCCATGAATGTCACGACGTGGCCCTGCTCCATCGCGACTTCGCGCATGACCTGCTTGGCCCGCACCACGTGATCGCACGCGGTGAGTGGGTCGGCCGGGTCGACGTTGATCTCGAATTGCGCGGGTGCGGCTTCGTCGTGCCAGCCCTCGACCGGTATGCCCAACGCTTCCAGCCGGAGTAGTACGTCGTCGATGTACGCCAGTTGCTGACGCGAGTTGTGGTGCAGATACCCGATGGCGACGTCGGTCGACATCGGTGTCAGGCCTCGGAAGTGCCGGCGGCGCGCCGTCGCCAACGAGTCGGTGAAGAGCATGGCTTCGATCTCGAACGCAGCCTTGGCGGCGAAACCGCGGGCCGCGAGCTGCTCCAGGACGGTGCGCAGCACCCCGCGCGAGCAGCTCGGAAGGGGCTCGTCGTTCGCGGTGACGAAGTCGCAGATGACGTTGGCGGTGCGGGGCCGGTCGGGGGCCACGACGAGGGTCGTGAGATCGGGGCGTTGATGGATGTCGCCCAGCGCGTCGGCCCGCCAGTCGTCCCACCAGGCGAGGTAGGGCGTCCCGCCGAGGTCGTAGCCGAGGACGAGTTCGGTGATGGCGTTGCCGAGTGGCAGCGTCTTCGCGAACTTCGCCCGACCGATGTGCTTACCCACGACCAGACCGTCGAGGGAGCTGCTCTCGGTCTTGACCCAGCGGATGTCGTGTTCGTCGAGCCAGGCGGGAACGCGCGCGGCGTCGAGGTCGGCCATGTCAACGCCCCATCATGAATGCCAGCGAGCGGCCGGTGATCTCGGCCAGGTGCTGCAGTGAGCCCACGGCGTAGAGCTTGCCGTTCAGCACGTCCTCACCGAAGACGCTGCCGCCGGTGAAGACGGCGGTCAGGCGGTGCGCGGTTCCGTGGATCTCGAACTCGGTGGCTTCGGCTCCGAGGATGAGCTCGGTGCCGTCGTCGAGACAGACGACTCGCACACCGGCCGGCATCCCGGAGTGGTCCGCCGCGCCGGCCCAGAACCGGGCTGCTTCCTGTTGCCAGGTACCGAGGGGTGGTTCGAGCACCTTCGAAATCGTCAGCGCCAATCGGAGGTGGGCCAGCGCTCCACTCACCCGGGGCTTCGGCGCATCGTCGTCGGCCATCCGGTTGATGTCTGTCGCGATCGTGACGTGAGTGTCGGCGGCGACCCCACGCTCCACGCGCACCCGGCCCCGTTGGAACCGAACGGTCGCGGCTTGCGGGTCGACCGTCGAGCGCAGCGTGACGTTGCCCTTCGCCTTCTGCATCATCGCCGCGAGCTTCGGAGTCTGCTCGGCGCGGCGCAGCGTGGTCGCCAGGATCAGGACGATCGGCGTGGGATCGTCCTCGGTCTCCACGATCGAGCCGGCCGGGTTCACGGGGCCATCCATGATTTCACGGCGCTGTGCGTATCACGTGCGAGTTCGCGCGACCAGTCTGGCGCGGAACTCGCTCGGTGACTGGCCCGAGTCCCTATTCCCGTATCGGCGCGCGGGTGAACTCGCGACCGTCGGGACGGAACACGCGTAGCACCTGATCTTCGAACGTCGTGGTCCACTGCGGATTTCGGTGCAAGAAGTGATGGTGATGCGGACACATCGAGACGCCGTTGGTCGCCGAGGTCTCGCCGCCATGTTCCCAAGATTCGTGGTGGTGAATCTCGGTCCATGGTGCCGGGACCTCGCAGCCGGGCCAGCGGCAATGTCGGTCCCGGGCCGTGATCGCGGTTCGGAGCGCCGGCGACCACACCCGGGTCGACCGCCCGACGTCCAAGGGCTTGGAGTCCGGTCCCATCACCACCCGCGACACCGAGCAGTCGCACAACAAGCGCTCGACCTCGGCCCGCGGGATCGGTCCGGTGAACTGGCCGTCTCGCGCTCCCGGCCGGCCGTTGGTGAAGGTGTGCCAGTCGACGACGACGGTGACGGTTGCGCCGGCGCGCACACCCCACGCTCCCTGGGCCAACGCGACTTCGCAGATGCGGACGAGTGAATCGGCCCTCCGTTGCGCGGGAGTGCGGTCGTCGCCTTCGGCGGGTGGATCCATGAACGCGCTCAGCGCGGTGGTCACCGTCTCGGCCGCGAGCCCGGAGAGTTCGCCCGCGATCGTGGACCGACCATCCAGGACCTTGGAGAGGCTGATGCCATCGGGTTCGGGCGGCTGGGTGCCATCCGCCCGGGCCATCGTCCGGAAGTACGCAGCGGC
>JAENVU010000128.1 GCA_016650415.1 Acidimicrobiia bacterium | reverse complement strand
GGCGACACGGGGGTCCGACCTGGGCGAGACTTGGGGCATGGGCTTTCATCACCTCGCCATCGCCACCCGCGACCTCGAAGCCAACCACGCGTTCTACACCGGCGCGATGGGCTTCACCCTCGAGCGGGTCAACGCCGCGCCGACACCCGAGAAGGGCTGGGCCCGTCACGTGTTCTACGACACCGGCAACGGTGAGCAGATCGCGTTCTGGGACATCCATGACGACCCGACGATCGGTGACTTCGAACCATCGATCTCGAAGGGGCTCGGGCTTCCGGAGTGGACGAACCACATCGCGTTCGACGCACCCTCACTGGACGACCTTGCCTCCGCCCGCCAACGGTGGCTGGATCACGGTCTGTACGTGTACGAGATCGACCACGGCTGGTGCACGTCGATCTACACCACGGATCCCAACGGGATCATGGTCGAGTTCTGTTGCACCACGGCGCCGGCGACCGACGCGGACCGCGCCGAGGCGCTGCGGCAACTCACGGCGACCGAACCCGTTCTCGAAGCCGCTCCCACCGGGAGGCTCTACGCGCCCGAAGGCGCGCCGGTATAGAACGTCTCGAACTCAGCCGATCACGTCGGCCCGACGCAACTCGTCCAGCGCCGCGGCGTCCAGCCCGAGTAGATCTCCCAACACGGCATCGGTGTCGGCACCGAGGGCCGGGCCCACCGAGCGGATGGCGCCCGGCGTGCGCGACAGCTTCGGCACGATGCCGGCCATCGGAACGGACCGCTCGAATCCGGCTGCGAGCCGCACGATCATGTCGCGCGCCGCGATGTGCGAATCGAGCGCGAGGTCCGGCGCCGTATTGATCAGCCCACACGGGATCGAATGCTCGTCGAGTCGGGCCAGCACGTCGTTCGCGGTGAGCGTGCGCGTCCAGACCGAGACCTCGGCATCCAGTTCGATCTGACCCGCGGCCCGCGCGGCATGGGTTGCATAGGGTTCGGCGAGATCCGGGCGGTCCATCGCGACGGCCAAGCGGGCGAACACCGCGTCGGCGTTCGCGGCAATCACGACATCGCGGCCATCGGCGGTCGGATACGCGTTCGACGGCGCGACGCCCGGGAGGAACCCACCGCTCCGACCGCGGATCGCGCCCCCCAGTTCGAAGTCCGCGACCGTCGACTCCATCAGCGCCATCACCGCTTCGTAGATGGCAACGTCGACCTCCTGACCCTGTCCGGAGCGGTTGCGTTCGGTCACGGCGGCCAGGGTCCCGATGACCGCGAACAGCGCCGCCAGGGAATCGCCGAGGGAGATCCCGGCGCGGGCCGGCGGGCGGTCGGGATCACCGGTGGTGTGGCGAATCCCGCCCATCGCCTCCCCGATCGCACCGAAGCCCGGCTCATGCGATCGCGGCCCGGTCTGTCCGAAGCCGGAAACGTGCGTCAGGATCAAGCCGGGGTGGGCAGCCGCAAGTGTCGGGTAGTCGAGGCCCCACCGTTCGAGCGTTCCCGGCTTAAAATTCTCGATGATGACGTCGACTTCGGCACTCAGCCGTCGAACGAGGTCACGACCGGCTTCGGTCCGCAGATTGACCACGAGAGACTTCTTGTTCCGGGCGATGGCCGGCCACCACAGCGACCGCCCGTCGACCGTCACGCCCCACGCCCGCATCGGGTCACCGACCATCGGCGGTTCCACCTTGATCACCTCGGCGCCGAGGTCACCGAGGAGCTGACCGGCGAACGGACCCGCGATGAACGAGCCCAGTTCGAGCACGCGCAGCCCGGCCAGAGGAGTCGTCGTATCCGTCACGACTCCAGCCTGCCACCCGCGTGCGCCTCGATCGGGACCGCGACGGCCGGCGGTAGGGTGCGGCCTCGCGAGCAACGAGGACTCGACCCATGAAAGTGCGAATCGGATACGGCTTCGGCGCGCAGCGGGGCTTCACGGCCGAGGGGTTCGGCGAGATGGTGGACGCCCTCGACGAACTCGGCTTCGATTCGTTGTGGCTCTCCGAACGGATCACGGCCGATGCGCCGGATCCCATCATCGGACTCGCAGTCGCGGCGGGCCGGTCGAGCCGGTTGAAGCTCGGCACCAGCGTGCAGGTGCTCCCCGGGCGCAATCCGGCGGTACTCGCCAAGGAACTCGCCACGTTGGACGTGCTGTCGGGCGGACGATTCCTCCCCGCATTCGGGCTGGGCATCGCCCATCCGGCGGAGCAGCAAGCGTTCGGAATCGAACGAACCGAGCGGGCCGCGTACTTCGAAGAGGCATTGCCGCTGTTACGCCGGTTCTGGCTCGAAGATGCCGTCGACCACGACGGCGAACGGTTTCACTATTCCGCGCTGCGGGTGCGTCCACACCCGGTCCAACGTCCTCCCGACATCTGGCTCGGTGGCCGCGCGCCGGCCGAACTCCGTCGCGTCGGCCGCCTCGCCGACGGCTGGCTCGCGTCGTTCTCGATGCCGGATGAGTGCGCGGCCGGCCGCGTAATCATCGACGAGGTCGCCGCCGCCCATGATCGGGCGATCGACCCCGAACACTTCGGTGCGATGGTCTTCTACTCACCCGGTCAGATTCCGGATCCGATCCGGACGTTGATCGCCCAGCGCTCGCCGAATGTCGACCCCCATGAGCTGATCCCGGGCACGTTGGATCAGCTCGAACAACGCATCGGCGAGTACGTGGCCGTGGGCTTCTCGAAACTCGTCCTCGTGCCCATGCACAACCCCGAGCACTGGGTCTCCGAACTCGAACCGATCGCGCGTCGCGTCCGCCCGCTCGAAACCTGATCGATCAGGGTGCCGCGGGCGTCACCGGCGGGTGGCCGGGAGTCCCGTCCTCGCCCGTCACGAACGGCGATCGGGCGAGTCGGATCACTCCGATCAACATCGCGGCCAGGGCAATCCCGACCACTAGGTACTGCACGATGCCGTGCGCCTTCAGATGTTCTTCGAACAACAGGATCCCGAGGAACGACGACAAAATCGGGTTCGTCACCGCGAGCGCCGGCAACGAGGCCGCGAGGTTTCCGGCGTTGAACGCACTCTGGTTGAGCAGCAGACCGCCGATGGAAAATACCGCCAGCGCGTAGACCGGCCAGTGGACGAAGAGCGACGTGAAATCGTCGTGCGCCAAGAAGTCGACGACCTGCTTCGTCAATGCCGCAGTACATGCGTAGAACGATCCGGTGGCGACTGCGAGGCCCAGCGCTCGGTTGTGCGGTTGCGCGGTCCGGGTGATGAGCACCATGAACATCGCGATCGAGACACACAGCCCGAAACCGAGGACCCACTCGAGACTGGTCACGGTTCCGGTCGATCCGATCGGTTCACCGACCGCGAGGAATACGGCGATTCCGGCCGCGACCACGGCCGCGGCAATCCATTCCGGCCGCCCGGGTCGTGAGGTGCGCCCGATCGCCGAGAGTGGAAGTGCGAACAACAATCCGCTCACGAGCAACGTCTGCACGAGCACGATCGATCCCACCGACAGCGCGGCAGCTTCCAGGAAGTACGCGCCGACATCGAGGCCGATGCCGGCCAGCCACACGGGCCGCTTGACCAGTTCCAACAGCAGTCCCGGTCGCATCGAGAGGTTCGACGGGGCCGCCGCGGCGACCTTGTGTTGGATGACCGACGCGACCGCATAACAAAGTCCGGCGCTGAGCGCGAAAATGAATGCCATTGCTACGCCGCGGCCAACAGTCGATCAGGAATGCCGTGTTCTCCGACGGGGCCGACGCGTAGTGAGCGGGATTCCAATTCCGTCGCGAGCCGCGGCAGCGCCGCGAGCGGTGCCTGCCAACAATCCTCGGCCGACGTGCAATCGGAGTCGTGCAACAAGACCGTGCCGCCGTCGACGTAGCCGTGCAACACATCGGTCACGACCGAATCCGGCGTCGCATCGGCGCGCCAGTCTCGACCCCACGCCGTCCAGAGCACCGTACGCAGGTCTGCGCGACGCGCGCCGCGCAGACCACCGAGTGAGAGGGTGCCGTAGGGCGGCCGGAACCAGACGGGTTCGACACCAGTGGACTCGTGAATCGCATCCCGCGCCCGAGCGAGGTCGTCGGCGATCGCACGGGGGGTGAGCCGGAGCTGTGACCGGTGTCGGTCTCCGTGGATCCCGATCTCGTGACCGGCGGCGGCGACCTCGGCGGCCAACCCCGGCGCACGCCGGGCCATGTCGCCGAGCATGAAGAACGTCGCCCGCCAACCAAGCGTGTCGAGGACTTCGAGAAACTGCGGGGTCGATGCGGGATCCGGCCCGTCATCGAAGGTCAGTGCGACATGCCCACGTGCACCGACCCCGGCCAACCCCGGCGAGATCCACCGTCCGACCGACGAGAGTGCCACGAGCGACGGTGCCGAGTGCACCGCCAATCCGGCCGCGCCGACGGCGCCGATGCCGAGACCGGCAATGAGCGCCGGACGTGCGTTCACCGCAGCGCCGACAGCGGAGCGGCGTGGATCGAGTCACGGTGGAGGGTGGCTTCGAGGCCGTCGAGGGCCGACGCGAGCTGGCCCGGTTTGCTCCCTCGCCCGTCGACGACGTAGACGGCCCGATCTCGCAGCACGTCGGGCATGTCCGACGGTCGGATGACGTGATCGGCCCGCACGAGCCGTTGACCGCGCCGACGCGCGTAGATCTGATCGAACGCGTCGAATCGTCGGCCCGGCACGAACTCGAGCACCTTCGCGCCCTTCACCGTGTTCGTGATCGCATTCGTCGACTTCACGACGTCGGTCTCGGCACGGAGCGGCCGGAACGACCGGCCTTGTCCCCAGCCGCCATTCCCCAGATCGACGTCGCGGTTCACCAACTCCTGGACGGCCGCCGAGCCGGTGGACGTGACCGTCCGACCGTCGATGATGGCAGTCGCGTTGAGCCGCTCCACTGCCGCGCGAATCGACGGCTGCTCGAGCTCGTCCGCGGTGAGCCGGACGCCGATGAACACCTGGTCGTGGGCTTCCGGGGGCGGGGCGGCAACTCCGACGCCGAAGGCTGAGACCCCCTGCGCACCCAAGGTCAGCAACCCGTACACCGCGAACAGCACGACGGCGCTGCGGCGGGTCCGCCGCGCGAGTCGCGGCATCTTGATCGGCGCGGCCGTGTCCTCGGCCGCGCGGCGCTGCGCTTCCGCGACGACATCGTCAGCCGGATCCGACGCGAACAAGCCGAACGCCCGGGCGATCTGCTCTTGGCGTTCCAGTCCCGGTCGGCTCAACACCTCCAACGAAGATCGCAACTCGTCGGCGTCGCGCGCGTATTGGGTGACCCCGATCGAGGCCATACCCTCGGCGTTGTCTTTCCCGTGCCCCGCGATCGGGAAGAACGTCACCACCGGCAGCCCGGCCGCGAAGGCTTCGTTCGCAGTGAGGCCTCCCGCATTCTCGACCATGACGTCGCACGCAGCCATCAAGGACGGCATGTCGTCGGTCCAACCGAGGATCGTGCCCCGCTTGCCGGATTCGAGCGCCTTGCGCAACTTGTCATCTCGCCCGCACACCACCACCGGATGGAAATCTCCGGCCGCGCAGATCGCGTCGTAGGTCCCGGCGACATCACCGACGCCCCACGAGCCGGCCACGACCAACACCGCGCGGGCGTCGTCGCCCAGGCCGAGCGCGGCACGAGCCGACGCGCGCGTCCCCTCCGGACCGTCGACCCGGAACCGATCGGCAACCAGTGGGCCCGGCGCCCGGGCATCCTCACCGCCGCGGGTGCGGGCTGTCGCGGCCGCGAACTCGCTGGTGGCCAGGTGAACATCGACGTGAGGGTGGACCCACAACGGATGCACTGCAAAGTCGGTCAGATAGGTGATGACCGGGACCCGCAACCACCGCTTCTTGCGCATGTTGCCGAGCACGAGCGACGACAGCGGGTAGGTCGACACGACGACGTCCGCGTCGGCGTCGGTGATCGCTCTCCGGATGCGCTTTCCGGCGATCGCGGTGTCCAGCCGGACGATGAATCTCCACGTGGACGGCATCCGGTACCAGAGGCGGTAGGTCAGTTCGTAGCTCCACGGCGCGACGCGCAACTGCACCATGTAGGTCCATTTGATGAACCAACCGATACCGAAGGGACAGCAGTCCAGGAAGTCGACGACCTGCACCGTGTGACCCTGCAACTCCAGCCGCCGCCGAAGCTCGTGCGCGGCACCGTCGTGGCCCGCGCCCATCGACGCCGAGATGATCAAGATCCGCCGGCCCATGAAACGCCGAGCGTACTGCCGAGCCGGGAGGGATGACGGGTTTCTTTGCCGGGCCCGGCCTGTCCTACGTCCCGCCCGGAAACCCGTCACCAGCCGACGATGACCCCGATGATCATGCCCAGGATCAGCAGCCCGCCGGCCCGGCGGGTGACGAGGAACGAGTGCGGTGCAAACCACAAGGGCCAGACCGGATTCGGCATCGGCGATTCGGCCGGTTTGGGTGCGCCGTAGACCTTCCAGACCCGCACCATCAACGGCAACGAAGCAAAGATCAGCACGGTGGCGACCGGCAGCACCCGCGCGATCACCAGGCCGACCACGACGGCATAGAAGGCAACGAACATCCCGCGCGTGACCTGCCGCGCCGGAGCATCGCCGAGGATCACCGGGAGCGTCCGCGTCCCGGCCGGGCCATCCCACGGGGCCTTGTCGATGTGCTTGCCCATCAGCACCGTCGTGCAGAGAATCGCGTACGGCAACGACGCGAGCAGGACCGCGGCCGGAATGCTGCCGGTCGCCGCGTAGTACACGCCGCCGACCATCAACGGTCCCCACACGACGACCACCGTCGGCTCACCCAGGCCGTGCTTCTTCAACCGGACCGGCGGCGCGGTGTAGGCCGCCGAGAGGAAGAAACCGCCCAGGGCAAAGCCGAGAATCGCCGGACCGCGCTCGGCCGTGAGGAAGATCATGACGGCGAGACACATCACGTTGACGACCAGTCCGTAGACCGCCAGCCGCTTGCGGGTCACGACCCCGGAGATCACCGGGTGGGGCGAGTAGAGGTTCCGCGGATAGTCCTTCGTATCGGTGCCGACCTCGAGGTCGAACAGGTCGTTCATGATGTTGTTCGCCATGTGGGAGAGGACCAACCCCACCGCCGCGACGGTGAAGAGTGCCCAATCGACATCTGCATCGCGAAACGCAGCCAGGAGGCCGCCGAGCCCCGCCGCCACCAAGGTCATCGGCAACACGCCCGCCCGGGTCAACCACAACCACTTCGACACCGGATCGAGGGTGCCCTTGGGCGGGTTGGTCGTCGCCAGGACGTACAACCACTTCTTCGGCAAGCTCTCGCGCGCACCAACCACGGCGTCAGTCATGCGCGGAGGCTACCGCCGCGTCAGCAACACGTCATCCCCCG